>JACYMB010000054.1 GCA_015272205.1 Synechococcales cyanobacterium T60_A2020_003
AACTTGCTCTTTTTTGATTCTGATACCCCGTCCGCTTGCGGCGGGGTAGTTCATTTTTTGAATGAGCGGGCGGCTGAACTGTTTGGATTTGCGCTGCAAGAGGCGGGACGTTATCGGGAAACGGATTTTTGGGATAGCTTGAGCGATCGCACCACATTTTTGAGCCAGCTACAAAAGCAGGGACGGATTGCGAACTTCGAAGCCTGCTTACGCCGCGCAGACGACACACCTTTCTGGTCGTTGATCTCTGGGGTAGAGATTACCTATAACGATTTGCCGTGCGTCTTATTTTCGCTAAGTGATATTTCCGTTCAAATCAAGCGAGAAACGACCCTCCGCCAACTGGCGTCTACGGACTCCCTGACGGGCATTTACAATCGGCGCTCATTTTTTGAATTGGCGGATCAGGCGATCGCCGATTTAATGCAAAGCGATCGCCCCTGTTGTGTTTTGATTCTGGACATTGATCACTTCAAAACCATTAACGACACGCTGGGGCATGCCCAAGGGGATGAAGTGATTCGACGGGTTGCCCAACTTTGCGCCCACATGCTGCGAAGTGGGGATGTGCTGGGGCGAATTGGGGGGGAAGAATTTGCGGTGCTGTTGGTAAAGACTTCGCTGAGTGCGGCAAACTCCATTGCTGAACGATTACGCCAACGGATCGAGCGTACCCAGTTAGTGGCTCAGTCGGACTCGATTCAATTTACGGTGAGTGTGGGAGTAGCGGCGGTGCGACCAGGGGATACGGTCAGCACCGCTCTCCATCGAGCAGATCTGGTACTCTACCAGGCAAAGGCGAAGGGACGCAATCGGGTAGAGCAATATGTTGAGAACTCGGAAGAGTCGAGCGTTGAGGGTTAGGTCGAAGCGCTATTTAAAACCTCTTGGAGTCGGCTGCGGAACTCGCCTTTAGGATGTCCGCCTTTGACTTCCCCAAGGATGGAAAACTCCCCTTCGGGATTGTCGCACACTAAATACGTAGGCCACCCCATATCGGCTTTGTCGGGATACTGGGCTAGGAGGATTTTGCGATATTTGCGATAGGTGGCGGTGTCTTGCATCTTGACATCCACAAAACCGAGGCCGAGTTCTTCCGCCACCTTCTGGTCATAAAACGCCATTTTGTGACAAATACCGCAGTCTTCAGATGAGAATTTAATTACAGTGCGATCGCTGCTCATGGAATCTATCGCGCAATTCGTTACGGGGTTTATGCATTCTAAACTTTACAGCGATCGCCTGACCCTGCCCAAGGGGAGTTGGCAAAACTTTGCAGAAAGCGCACAGGTCTCTACCCTTGACGGCAGGGGACAGAATAGCGCTAAATGGGAGCGCTGTGGCGTGACTAAGATGTGAACGAATGGTTCCCAACCCCTCTTTGAAAACTCCTGCGGATCACTGGCAAGGTGTCTTGATGCTCCTGGTTGTTTGTATGCTCTGGGGCAGTGCCTTTCTGGTGGTGAAAGGGGCGATCGCCGATGTGCCTGCCAGTGTTTTAACCTTTAGTCGGTTTGCGATCGCAGCACTCTGCTTTTTACCCTTCATGAATCGCAATCGTGCCATTTTTCAAGCGGGTTTTGAACTGGGCCTATGGCTGATGGTGGGGTATGCCACGCAAACGATTGGGTTAGAGTTTACGTCCGTCAACCGGAGTGCCTTTATTACCAGCCTCTATGTGATTTTGCTGCCCTTGCTGACGCGGCTCATGGGGGGGCGATTGAGCTGGGCAACTTGGGGATCGGCTCTGTTAGCGTTTGGGGGGGTGGGCTTGCTGTCCTCCGATGGCTCACCGCCCAATGTCGGCGATTACTGGACGTTGGCGACGGCTCTGTTCTATGCCCTGTACGTTTGGCGGCTAGAAGCCTATTCGGTTCATTTCAATGCCATTGATCTAGCGGGGGCACAACTCGTGGCCGGAACAGCGATCGCCTTTCCCTGGGTCTTGGCGACCCATCCCAGTTGGCTGAAGATGAGTGCTTTAGCGAATTTGCCCTGGCCTGCGCTGCTATATTTAGCCCTGTTGTGTACTGCCTGCACGACCTGGATGCAAACCTGGGGACAACAACGCGTAAACGCTACCCAAGCGGCTGTGATCTTAACGATGGAACCCGTTTGGGCCTCTCTGTTTGCGTTTCTGGTGCTAGATGAAGTCTTAAGTATGCAAGGCTATTTAGGCGCAGCAACGGTGGTCGTCGCCATGGTGGTGAGTCAGATTGCTTGGCTCCGGCGATCGCGCTTATAGAGGTAGAGCCGTCTCTCTACACTCCGGTTGCAGAGAGGTAGACTTCCATGCGGTCTAGGGATAGCCCTTGTTCAATATAGTGGGGCGATCGCGCATCGTAGGGGCTGCGAATGCGATCGATGGATAGAATCTGGGCATCCTCTGGCAGAATGGGCACATCGGGATCGTAGGCCGTTGGGCGCACCAGGGAACTGGAAAAGCCTTTGAAAATTGTAATTTCATCCGGCTTTGTTGCATGATTAGAAAAACGGTCAGGTTCGCCTTGAGAGTGTCCTGGTATTAACCTTCAACCTTGTAGCTATCGGGTTTAGCGATCTGAATCATGCGGTTGAGCGCAACACATTTGATGAACAATTCCACGGCTTGATTGTCAAATTGACGTGCACTGAGATTGCCCCCAAAAATAGTCTTAAAGCGGAACATGGTAGTTTCAGCAA
>JACYMB010000055.1 GCA_015272205.1 Synechococcales cyanobacterium T60_A2020_003
TTTCATGGCAGGTTTTATGTGTGATAACTGAAATTTACCATGCCTCTCCCGCCCGTAACCCCTCTTTCATGCAACAACGCCTCTGTAAATATTAACTAAAATCCATATCTCATAGCGAAACTGCTAAGATTGCTCTGGACTAGTCTAGAGCGTCTTTTTGAATAGGTATCCTACGTATGAGCATCGTTGTTAACGCTATTAAAAACGTTACTGTTGCGAAAAATGCTAAGACCGACTCTATCAATCTCTTCAAGCAATTTGACGATCCCTTCACAACAGGACTCGTTGCTCAATTTAAGCTCTATGATTCATCCTTAGGCGGAGGAGTTTCACGGGTTGTCCTCTTTGACCAGAAAGGAAAGGGCGCTCCCCTGACAGTCCAAAACTTTGCAAGCTATGTTGAGGACGGAGCCTATAAAAAGACTTTCATCCACCGCTCAATCCCTGGTTTCATTATCCAATGTGGAGGATTTACCGTCGATGGGACAGAAGAAGCGATCGCCAATGGTGATCCCTCCCAAGCTATTTCGGTGATTCCTACCGATGATCCGGTGAAAAATGAATTTAGTTCCAAACGCTCGAACCTTCGCGGCACCATCGCCATGGCAAAGTTACCGGACGACCCTGACAGTGCCACCAGCCAATGGTTTTTCAACTTACGCAATAACTCTACCAATCTCGATAATCAAAACGGGGGGTTTACGGTCTTTGGTGCGGTGATGTCTGAAAAAGACTTAGCTCCCATTGATGCGATCGCCAAGTTGGAGCGTTTTGATGCAAGAGGGTTCTTTCAACAGGGAGCATTCGACACGATTCCATTCATTGATCCACCTGACAATGCGAATAATTCCACAGACGAAAACTTTGTACGGTATCGCAACATCACCATCAACAGTGTCGATGAACTGAAATTTAAGGTTGTCGGCAACTCAAACCCGACGTTAGTGGATGCCACCATCAATAACAGGGGCAGGCTAATTTTGGATTATGGTCGCAACGAAACGGGACAAGCCAGAATCACAGTGCGGGCTACGAATCTGTTGGGAGAAGCTGTTAAAGATACCTTTCGCGTAACGGTAAACGACAGCTTGACCCAGGGTGGCGTTCAACTGCAAAGTCTTTCTGGCCGATCGCTCGAAACGAACCTCGTCGTTGGCACAGTCAAGAATGACGAGTTGCTAGGTACTGCCGCAAACGAGACTTTTGAAGCCAAGAGCGGCAAGGACACTATTACGACGGGACGAGGGGCAGATATCATTCGCATCGGCTTAACTGATGCTGTTGACACGGTCACTGATTTTGAGGATGGGCGCGATCGCATCGAATTAACTGGATCCCTATCCTTTAACGATTTGACTATTCGCCAACGGGATGATCAGACGAATCTTTCGGTCAATGGCGATCGATTCCTTGTGCTAGAGAACGCAATCGCGACAGACCTCACGGCAGTTGACTTTGGGTAATGGAGGGGCGATCGCCAATCTAAAATCTGAGCGATCGCACTGCTGCGTTAAAAGATGCACATGCTGCCTCCCTAAAAAATATCCCAAAAGCGTCAAGCCAATCGTCTGTGAATAGGCGTCGCCCCACATGATGCCCCGTTGCATAACCCACAGAATCGCCTGCGATCGCACAAATCGCTGCTCTTGCGATCAAGATCCCCACGTTGAGCAACTACTGAGATGCCAAAAATCCTGCCGTAAACAGCAGACTATCCCCCGGCAGAAAGAACCCAACCAGCAACCCAGACTCTGCAAAAACAATCGCCCAAACCCCGAAGTAACCAATGGACTGAATGAGAGCAGCCAAATCCACATGCACAGAGCAGTCCTCCTGGCGTTAACCTGTAAACGTCCAGATCAATCTGACGTACTCACTACTACAGCACAATCCCTGACTCAATGGTTCAGACTTGAAAGATCCTGAGCAGAACTTTAACAAGAGACACTTCGTTGGCCACGTCGAGGCACTGATCCTGTGGTCATAATCTTCACTTATGACCCATCATCGCTAACCCCATAGCGTTTGGGGTCGGTGTAGCCTTATGCTGAGAATAGATGATTTACGTCATCAAACGTTGATATATTCAACCTACTCCTTCTACACCTGGGTCATGACCTACTACATCTCCCCTCGTTTTCTCAACAAAATCGCTGTCCATATTACTAAGAATTTCCTACCGCTTCCCCAGGTGCGAGTGCCGCTGATCCTTGGCATCCATGGACGCAAAGGTGAAGGTAAAACGTTTCAATGTGAACTGATTTTTGACCGCATGAACATTGAAGTGGTTCACATTACCGCTGGTGAATTGGAGAGTCCTGATGCGGGTGATCCGGCACGGCTGATTCGCTTGCGTTACCGTGAGGCGGCAGAACTGGTGCGAGTGCGAGGCAAGATGGCCGTGTTGATGATTAATGATCTGGATGCTGGAGCTGGACGATTCGATTCTGGGACGCAATACACGGTCAATACGCAGTTGGTCAACGGCACATTGATGAACATTGCCGATAATCCTACTAATGTGCAACTTCCCGGCAGCTACGATGAAAAGCCGATCCAGCGGATTCCAATTCTCGTGACCGGAAACGACTTTTCGACGCTTTACGCACCGCTCATCCGCGATGGCCGTATGGAGAAATTCTACTGGGAACCCGATCGGAGCGATCGCATTGGCATCATCAGCGGTATTTTTGCTGAAGATGGCTTATCGGTATCCGAGGTGGAACAGTTAGTAGATGCGTTTCCGGGGCAATCAATCGACTTCTTTGGGGCGTTGCGATCGCGCATCTATGACGAACAAATTGAAGCCTTTATTGCCCAAGTCGGCTTGGATCGCGTTTCGCCCTTAGTGGTTAATGCCAAGACTCCGCCCCAGTTCCAAAAGCCCGACTTCAGCCTCGGTCATTTGATGGAGCAAGGCGCACTGATGGTGAGGGAGCAAGACCGCATTCAGCGTATGCGTTTATCGCGGGAGTACAACGAATCCCTGGGTCGTGGTGAGCACCACAGTTCTGCGGCCCAAGAGAGCGCCAAGTTTTCATCCCAGCCTATCTATGCTTCAGTACCAGAGCCAGCCTCCGTTTCAGATCATTCCAATGGACATACGCCATCCATCACGTCTACCCATCTCTCTACTGATGTGATTGACCAAGTCCAGCAACTCATGGCGCAGGGGTATCGAGTGGGACTGGAATGGGCTGATGAGCGTCGATTCCGGGTGAACTCGTGGCAAGACTGTACACCGATTCAAACCACCGACGCCCAAGACGCGATCGCCTACCTAGAGCGCTACTTAGGCGATCACGATCGCGACTATGTCCGCATGGTTGGGATTGATCCCCAGGCGAAAAAACGAGTGCTAGAGACCGTGATTCATCGTCCCCAGCGTTAGGCGTCTAAATCTCACCGAGATCGCCCTGACAGACGGCCAACATCCGCTGGTCGTTTTCACTCACCTGATCCAGCCGAATATAGCCATCCAACCCGACTGGAATCACAGTAGAGGGATCGGTAGAGGCGATCGCCGCTGTTTCGTCTAGAGCAATGGCGTAGGCATATTCCTGCTGTTCGTAGCTGTCAACGATGGTGAGGGCAAGCTGGTTCTCTTCAACAGTCCCCGAAAAGCAGTCAAACGAGGAACGGGGCATGTAGAATGCGCCAATAATCTGGCGATCGCGTACTTCAAAGACTAAGTATTCCGAACCAATCTGATCGGGTTCCTGGGACTGACCGTAGAGATAGACACCGTCGGAAAAGGCAGAGTCTATCTCACTGGGGGCGATCGCCTCGGTCGTCGGTTCGGTCTCAACCATCCCAGGTTCAGCCGCCGTCGCCCAGGGGCTCAGAACCAACCCAAGTCCTAACGCTACTGCCAAGGTCGCAATCGAGCGTTCAACACCATGCCAGAGGTGGGACTGTTGGAAAGAGTTAGTCGCTTGACGATTGAAATGAAGCATCACAGTTCCTCCTCGAAGCGCGTACACGATGGGGGCACAACGGATTCCTTTCTGCACAGAAGTATTGGAATACCGTTTCCTATAGTTTTATTCTCCCGTGATAGGGAGACACTCTCATGGGATCTACACCAATAGAAACATTGATTCCCGACACTGTTACATTTCGGAAATGCAGACTGGAAGCCGTGATTCGGCTCTTAAGGGACTAATCGCGCTACATGTAGGGCAAGCGCTGAGGATTTGTTTGAAATAACTCTATTCGCTGTCTTCATCGGTACTGTTGGGGGGAAGATTAGCAACGATAACAACTGTAATATTATCTCGTCCACCTTTATCTTTCGCAGCATTGACGAGGGTGGCGGCGGCCTTATCGCAGGCTCGAATGGTTTTCAGATGATGCGAAATCAATAAGTCTGATAGTTCTTCCGTCAACCCATCACTACACAACAACAGGCGATCGCTTCCCTGCACGTCAAAAGCCTGCACGTCCACATGGCGGATGTCTTCCCGTCCCAGGCATTTCCACAAAATATGCCGCCACGGATGAATCCGGGCCTGGGCGGGCGTAATCTCCCCAGCCTTCAGTGCCCGCGATACCCAGGTGTGGTCTTCGGTAATTTGCTGAAGCTTTGCGCCTCGCAGGCGATACAGCCGCGAATCCCCAATGTGGGCGCACCAAGACTGGCTTTCCCGAAACATTACCACAACGACCGTTGTGCCCATGTCTCCCCGCTCAGGATGGCTGGCCTGATCCTGCAAAATAGCGCGATTTGCGGCCAAGATCGCCGCCTCCAAAATCTGGGGCGAGGCCGAACTGCGCTCCCAATGGCTATCTAGATAGGTACGGATTTCATCGGTGGCAATGCGGCTTGCTTCCTGTCCTCCGGCATGACCGCCCATGCCATCCGCCACAATGAAGAAGCGTCCTTCCGGATCAAGGTAATAGGAGTCCTGGTTGACAGAGCGGACTAATCCAGGATCAGTGAGACCCGAAAACACCCGTTTCATAGTGCGATCGCTAACCTATCAAAGCCGTGCTTAAAACATCTTTTCGTAGCGATCCAGGCGAATCAAAAGCCGAATCAGTGCTACACCTGCCGCTACTGCTGCCGCTGCTGCCACAATAGCCAACCAGATATACTGATTGACTAACAAAATAGTAGCGGATAGCGTAAATCCTGCAACTAAAAGCGCATAGTTTGTTCCGAGGCTGACATTGCTCATGCGGCGCAAAATGCGATCGGTCTCCGTGGCCCGTACCCGCATGCGAATGTCGCCTTGCTCTAGCTTTTCTAGCGTATCTTCGATGCGGCGCGGCAAACTCAGAGCCGATGTGCTGACCTGAGCCGCCTGACGACCCAACTCATTCAAAAGACTGCCAGAGGAGGAATTAGGGGATGAACTTCCGTTTGTCATAATTTGCATTGCGAAGGGTTTGGCCACTTCCATAAAGTTAAAATCTGGATCTAGTCCTTTTCCGACACCTTCCAGGGTCGAGAAAGCGCGCATCACAAAGGTAAAAGTCGCTGGAAATCGAAAGGGTTGCCCGTAGGCAATTTCGTACAAGTCGTCACTAATGGCAGCTACCGACTGGGTTTCAAACGGCTGATCCATAAAGTTGTCTAGCATGTACTGGATTGATCGCCGTACAGGCCCCATATCCTCGGCTGGCGCAAGCGCTCCCAGAGCAACTAAGGAATCCACAACTTGGCTCGCGTTCTTTTGGGCAATACCAAAGAAAGTTTGCATCAGCTTTTCGCGAGTCGCCGTTTGTACCCGACCCATCATGCCAAAGTCGTAAAAAATCAGCGATCCGTCTGAACTGACAGCAATGTTCCCAGGATGCGGATCGGCATGGAAGAAGCCGTTATTAAGAAGCTGGTGTAGGTAGGCTCGTGCGCCCAGTTGCGCTAACCGTTTCCGATCCAGTCCAGCCGTTTCCAACGCTTCGTAATGGCTAATCTTGATGCCAGGGAGGTATTCCAACGTCAACACTCGCGGCGACGAGTAGCGCCAATAGACGCGCGGCACGTTGACCCAGTCCTCGCCTCGGAAGTTGCGGCGGAAGGTATCCGCGTTGCGACCTTCGTTGATGTAGTCAATCTCTTCCCACAGGATCCGGCAACATTCCTCATAAATGCCCATCCAGTCCCGACCCGGCCCCCAGTCAGGATGGTTTTGGAAGTAGCGGGCAATGCCCTTCAGAATGGCAAGATCAATAGTAAACAGCTTTTTCAGCCCCGGTCGCTGCACTTTAACGACGACTTCCTCACCAGAGTGAAGTCGTGCCCGGTGGACTTGCCCCAAACTGGCAGCGGCTAAGGGAATCGGATCGAAACTACTGAACAGGCTGGGAATCGGTTTCCCTAACTCCTCTTCGATAATCGATTCCACTTGCTCGTAACTAAAGGCTGGCACCTTGTCTTGAAGTTTGGATAGCTCTTCGACGTATTCCGTGGGGAAGAGATCCGCTCGTGTGGAAAAGAGTTGCCCAACTTTGATGAACGTGGGGCCAAGGTTGAGAAAGGTTTCGCGAATCCAGATGGCGATCGCCCGACGGCGGCGTGCCTGACTTTCCTCGGTGATACCGTTGGGATAGCTCCACTTCTTCTTGTACAGCCACTGGGCTGCCATTAACCGCAGCACAAACGACCAAATATCAACAAACCGACGGTGGCGAGAGTAGTGCTTGCGGTTCCAGCGGTAGGCGGCATCGGAGTAAGACTTGATTGAAGATGCATCTGATTCGCGAGTTGCCGAACCATATTGTCTCCCAACATCAGTCGTCAGGAGTGCGGATTGTAACTTTGGGTCAACGGGTGACGTAGAGCTGTCAGAAATTGCAGACACTCAAGCCTCAATGGATTCAAACAAAAACAACTTATGTAAAAAAGTTAGGTGTACTAAACCTGGATTTTTTGTATACAGCGTAGCTTGTATTTCTAGGATGCCCGATTTCGGTAGCGCTGCAACTCCACTCGAAGCTGAGCAATTTCAGCCCGCAGATCGTCAATCATGGCTTGCAAATCAACGGATGATTCGGGGCTGCTCGTCGAAATAGGCCGCCCGCGCATCGCTGATTCCTCAGCTTGGGATGCTCGCGCCATCGCATCATTTGTGAATTGACGGAGCCGTTCACGCTGCTCGGCATCAAATTTGCCTAACTCGCTCAGAGAGTTAGTGACTGCTTTTTCTACTTCTTCGCTGACGACTTCTGCGATCGCTCTGCCTACGAAAAAAGCATGAACGAGAGGATTAGACATAACGTGCCATCTGTACTCTTACTCCGCCAAGATTATAACGTGAGATCTCATGTTTCTGCTGGAGGCGATGGATGGAGATTGAATCGGCCAAAAGGCTGAATCAAGGGTATAGCCACGCGATTAGCTCTAAAACGGATAGAGGAATCCTGAACTTATTCTCTGGTGAGTAGCGCACCCTGATTGACTGACAAAACTCACACAACCCTGATTCTCTCGTAGGTTGGGTGAGCGCTAGCGTAACCCAACAGAATAAAGGCTAGAGTTGGGTTCCACGTTGTTTCACCCAACCTACTAAAAAAGATTTGTCA
>JACYMB010000056.1 GCA_015272205.1 Synechococcales cyanobacterium T60_A2020_003
GGGAGGTTGGGAGGGGTCTCTGAAATAGTGCTACTTTACGAATCGGATTCAGTATCAACCGATTGAATTGGCCCAATCCCTTGCCCACTCTAGGTTGTTTTTCACATCGGTCATGGACTGAGCTTCGGAGTAAAGGCGCAACACCGGTTCCGTGCCGCTAAAACGGATCAAGAGCCAACTTTGATTGCTGAGCTGAAATTTGTAGCCATCAATCGTTAGGCAATCGAGAACAGACTGTCCGGCGATGGTTTGGGGCGTTTGGTTTTGCAGTTGTTCCAAAAGGCGCGATCGCACCTCCATGCTGGCCAGCGGTAGATCAATGCGATCGTAAGCCGAGGAAAACCCCGTCTTTTCCTGAAGCTCGGCGTATAGCTGGCTAAGATCTTTACCCGACTGCACCACCGTTTCCAGAACATAAAGAGCCGATAGCAGTGCATCTCGCTCCGGGATATGATGTCCGTAGCCAATCCCGCCCGACTCTTCACCGCCCAGCAGCACTGGCGTATCCAGCATGCGATCGGCAATGTACTTGTAGCCAATCGCGGTTTCGTGGAGCGGAAGGTTGTAAAGCTCTGCAACTTTGGGAATTAAGTTTGATCCGCTGATGGTTTTGACCACTTCTCCCTGGAAACCGCGCCGCACCGCCAAATGTTGGATCAACACGGGAATCAGCACTTGAGAACTGAGAAATGTCCCGTAGCCATCCACCGCCGCAATGCGATCGCTATCTCCATCAAAGACCAAACCCAGCATGAGTTGATCAGGGTGGGACTGCCGATAGTCCTTGATGTGCTGAATCAGGTCTGGAATGTACTGCGGTAACGGTTCCGGTGAACCGCCGCCAAACAGCGGGTCACGGTCAGAATTCAGTTCGTAAATACTCGTGCCCAACAACTGTTCCAGACCGCTCGCCGCCGCCCCGTGCATGGCATCGGCAAATACGACCAGTTTCTGAGTAGCGATCGCCGCTTTGATAGCCTCAATATCCACCCGCTGCCGCAGAGCCTCACAATAGCCCGTCCACGGGTTAAACAGGGTGATGGAACCCGGAGTCTCTGCTTTGGGGATCGCCTGATCTAAACGCGCCTCAACCTGCTTTGTCACTTCTGGCGACACCGATCCACCAAAGGCTCCCTTGATCTTGAGACCCGAATACTCGCCCGGATTATGACTCGCCGTAATCACAATTGCACCCAGCGCATTATGCTGTTTTGCCGCCCAACTAAAGGCTGGGGTTGGTGCATAACCCTCCGAAAGCAGCACATCAAACCCTGCGGCCTGAATTGACTCTGCCGCCGCTTGAGCAAACTTCTCCGAGAGAAAACGGCGATCGTATCCAACCACCACGATCCGGCTCGCCGTTTCGCCATAGTTATCGGCTAAAACCTGAGCCGCAATGGGAGCCACTCTCATCACCCGCTCAAAGGTGAAATCTGCGGCGATTAACCCTCGCCAACCGTCCGTGCCAAATTTGATCGGTTGACCTGCCATTTGAGTTGGAGAAAGAGAAGCTGCCATAGGAGTTCAGGATTAAACGATGCTGTCGTTGAATGATAAGGACTGAATCGGGCGATCGCTCTTAAGTATCTCTAGAAAGACCATGGAGAGCGATCGCTCTTTACAAAAGCTGTCCTGATATTACTCTGTGAAGCGAACTCAAACCACCATTGAAGGTCGAGAACCGCAGAACTTGACCAACTCTTTGCAAACAGAATAAGTAATGCTTCTTGATTGATTTTCCCCATTCCCTGTCTAAAGAATTCCGCAGTTTTCCCACTATTCAGATGCAATTCTTGCTGGTCAGGAACCTACTTTAACCGCAATATCCGAAGTGCCCGCATGATCGACTGGCCTGCCTCTGGAGAATAGAGGGAAGAACTCTATACAATAGATGGGCGAGATGGCATGTGCCCCCTCAGGAGTCTTGGAAAACAAATATGGCCTATCACTACCAAGCAAAAATTTATGTAACCTTGCGTCCATCGGTATTAGATCCGGCGGGAGTTGCGGTGCAGTCTGGATTGAAGCACATGGGCTACGACAATGTAGAGCAGGTGCGGATTGGAAAGTATGTTGAAGTGACGCTGAGTGCCGAGAACGAGGCCGCAGCGAAAGAGCAGTTAGATCGCATGTGTGATCAGCTATTGGCGAATCCGGTGATTGAGAATTATCGGTTTGAACTGACGGAGCAGATTGCCGTATGAAGGTGGGTGTCCTTGTTTTTCCAGGTTCGAACTGCGATCGCGACATTGCCATGGTGACCCGTGACGTTTTGGGACAACCGACACGCATGGTTTGGCATGAGGATCGCGATCTGGGCGATCTCGATTTGGTGATTGTGCCCGGTGGCTTTAGCTATGGCGATTACTTGCGGTGTGGGGCGATCGCCCGTTTTTCGCCCGCCATGCAAGCAACTATTGCCCATGCAGATCGAGGTGGATTAGTTCTGGGCGTGTGTAACGGATTCCAGGTGCTGACGGAAGCGGGACTCTTGCCTGGGGCGTTGGTACGAAACCAGGGATTGCATTTTGTGTGCGATCGCGTCGGCTTAAAAGTTGAACGGGCCAATCTTCCTTGGACGAACCAGTACCAGGCGCAACAGGTAATTACCCTACCCATTGCCCACGGTGAAGGCTGTTACTACGCTGATACTGCAATCTTGGATGAGTTGGAACAACATCAACAGGTGGTGTTCCGCTACTGCGATGCGAAGGGTGCCACGACTCTGGAATCCAACCCAAATGGCTCCTTAAATAACATCGCTGGAATCTGCAATCGAAACGGCAATGTGTTGGGAATGATGCCCCACCCTGAGCGAGCTGCTGATGCTTTTATTGGCGATACCGATGGTCTAGCCCTATTCCAAAGCGTTTTGACCAGTGCCGTGGGGGCGATCGCCTAACTCCACCGACTCAGAGTTATTTGGAGGACGAGGGATCGGGGGCAATATAACCCGGATTCGCTGAGGGCATCTCGAACTGAGAGGAGTTGATCTTAACGTCACTTTCTAAAAGCCGTAGTTGGTCGTGGTTTGGGTAAGGGACGATCGTTTGCGGCAGTTGGGCGATCGACGCCTGCACAATTTCATCGAAGGCATCGGGGCGACTGGCGCTTGTTTCCTGGATGGGGGCAAGCGCTTGAGCAATTTGGGTTTGCTGCTGGAGCTGTTCCGCAGAGGAAACTAGGCTACTCAATCCGTCAATCAGGTCTCGGACATTGCGCCGAAATTCTGGGTCGCCTGTCAGTTCATCGAGATCGGCTGTAATTTTTTGGGCGTTTTGAAAGGTGACCCGCGCCGAGTCTAGGGTTTGTTGCAGCATCAGCAGATTCTCTGGACTGCCCACCGTCTCGGACAACACGCGGAGATTTTCCGAGGCGATCGCCGCATTGGTGGATAAGGTTTCTAAATTTGCCAGGAACGTCCCATCTTCCAATGCTGGACTCACGCTAGATAAAAGATTCTGAACATCGCTGCTGGCTTGGTCAATGTTGTTTAGCGTGCTGATTAGTGCTGACCGATTAACTTCAATGAGTTCATTCACCTGAGCCGCCGTCAGGCTAATTTGGGTTGCAGCATTACCGAAGGCTTCAGTCGTTTGAACGGCTGCCTCTGCCAATTTGCCGACCTCAGGTTCCACCGTGCGCGTCAAGCTAGCCACTTCGCGGCTAAGTTCAGCAACACTGGCAGCCGCATCGGACGAATTACGGGTCAGTTCGCGAACTTCGTCAAAGAATCCTGTTTCAGTAAAGAGCTCAGCAATATCGTCAATTCCGCGAATCAGGGTGTCATAGCTGACCCCTACTGTTCCTGGTAAACGCGCTCCATCACATAAAATTACGCTGCTATCGCAGTCTGGAGTCAAGGGATCGCCACTCAGCGCAATTGCAACCTCTTCGACTTCAGGGTAAATATCCACAGAGGTTTCACCCACTAGCCCGACTTGATTCGCTTCAACGAACACATCCCGCGGAATCAGCAGCTCATTCGAAAAAAATTCAATGTCTGCCTCGACAAAACCTGACCCTGGACGTACTGCTAACACTCGCCCTACACTTACGCCCCGAAAGCGTACCGGCGCACCGGGCTGTAGTCCGGCTACATTGTCAAACTCGACCGTAATACTGTAGGTTTTTTCGCCAAGTGCAAACCCTTTCAGCCAGAGTAGACTGCCTCCCAAAAGTCCTAATCCTAAGATAATTAGGAGTCCGACTGACCCTTCGCGGAGTGTGCGCGATCGCATGATATGTCCTCAAGTCATTAGGTTAAAAGGTCGTCATTCTATCTGCCAAACTCTCTAAGCGGATAAGCAGGAGCGAACAACATAGATTAACTAGCAGCTTGAATGGGGCCATCGACGCTGCCACTGAAAAACTGACGTACGGCTGGATGATCGGCCGTATCGATTTTTGAGGTTTTTCCCTGCCACTGAATCTTACCTTGATACAGAAAAACGATGCGATCGGTTGTACGGCGAATGGTGCTATCTTGATGGGTCACCATAACGTAGGTGCTACACCCCTTTTGGTGACTCTGAAGGCTCCGAATTAAATCTTCAATCACGGTGGATGCAATGGGATCCAGTCCGGCAGTAGGTTCATCATACAGAATCACTTCTGGGACATCGGACGGTTGATCGGGATTGGCAATAATGGCACGGGCAAAACTCACCCGCTTTCGCATACCGCCAGAGAGTTGATCTGGGTAGCGATCGCCAATTCCAGGCAAGCCCACCAGATCTAACGACTGTTCTACCAAATCTCGAATGCGTTTTTGGGGAAGCTTAGAGTGCTGGTAAAGATAGAACCCAATATTTTCATCAACGGTGAGCGAGTCAAAAAGAGCCGCATTTTGAAACACCATGCCAATACCAATCGGATCTTTGTAATCTTCTACTAATCCCATCCGCTGCTGCCCCTTGATGTAGATTGAGCCTGAGTCAGGCATCATCAATCCGGCAATAATTCGCAGTACAGTAGATTTTCCGGTTCCAGAAGGGCCAATAATACCGAGCGCATCGCCACGATAAATGTCTAGATCCACATTATCGAGAACGACATGCCCTGAAAAGGACTTGCTTATACCTTCCAGTCTGATGAGGGGTTCAGTCATAGCTAGGATTAGTGCTCAGAACATTGTGATCTAGATCGGTGGTGCTTGCCAATTTTAATCACCTATTGGGGGTAATGGCATCACACAAAATCAAGATAAATCTCACGACGGATGGACGGTACAAGTCACTGCACGATTGGGCATCCTCCGAGATGATTAAATCATGCCCCCCAGTTAAGAGAACTTCAGGTTATGCAACGGTCTAATCATGGAATGACGCCTATTTCGGAATTCCTAGCGCATGGAATCCCGCCTCGACGACCTTTGGGTCATTGCCGCAGACGGCGATTGTTGGAAGTCGCTAGTCCAGATGGGCTTAATGCATTAGACGATGGATCTAGCCTAGGCCGTGCAAGCTATCTGTGTGGCTTTTGCTAATCCCTTAGCTCGACTTTATCCAATCAGGCGGCATGGCAGAGTAACTCGGTCCAGGTGTCGA
>JACYMB010000057.1 GCA_015272205.1 Synechococcales cyanobacterium T60_A2020_003
AGGTTCTTATTCGTAACCCGTCTTGCCTATCCATCAGGCTAAGACGGGTTTTGTTTAGCGCATTGATATTTGGTTGGAGATAGGACCCGCAAGGGCGAAATGGAACTCTACAACAAGCTTTAAGTGGCAGTAAAGGAATAAGTCATCGTACATTGGGCATAGGCTTTAGGAGAAGTGATGTCAGGAATGCCGCCGTTCCGCAGGTCAATCCCAGAAAAAGCCATAATCTAAAGCTGCGACCTTTGCGCCAAGCGACCAGCGTCCCTGCTCCACCAATGATGCAATGGAAGGTGAGGAGCAGAAGCAGGAGTTGATTATTGGAGAGCGTCGAGACTAGATCCGTCAATGTATCCATGGCTTTTTCAGAGGAGAAATTAATTTGCGTCCGAGAGCAATCTGAGGCGTCTTCAAGCGCTATTGAGAATTCATTGTATTGATGTTTTGCCAGCCAGCAGATTTTCCTGTGATGTAGGTAGGCAAAAACAGTCAAATTTTAGAATAGCTCCGTATCCTAGCCCGCCGAGGTTAAGATGGGTTTACGAATCTGTAAAACTCGTTTTTTTGTTACAATTGGCTAAGTATCAATGATGAGGATTTACTATGCCTTATACAACCGAAGAAGGTGGTCGCCTGAATAACTTTGCTAAAGAACCCAAAATGTATGTTGCCGAGCCACCCAACAAAGTCCAGCAGCGCAACTATATTATTATGGGGCTTGGGGCGATCGCACTGATTGTAGGTTTACTCTCGGTTACTTTTGTTGTTTCTTAGTTCTGTTGGATCTTTTCCGATAAAAAAAATTTGGAAAATTGCATCTTTTTTATTGAAGTGGGTATAGCCCACTTTTTTAATGAAAATCGCCAGAAAATTGTAGCTCTTTCCTCTGTTTTTACCTTTCAAGCTGCTTCTGGATTAAGCTTGCTCATTTCCCAGGTGGCATAGGTACCAATGGGATTCCAAAGCAAATACGGCAAGAGCAACAATGCGGGTCCCATAGAGACTTGGGCAACCCAAATCGCCAGGATCACACCCAGCACACAACCTGCAAGTCCTAAGTAGGCACCTACAGATAAACGATGAGACCAGAACATGGCGGGAGTATACGCCACAATCACAAGTTCAAGTAAAAGATAAAAGCCCATCATTGCCCAGGTTTGGGGCTGGTTCGGATTGCTAACCCATACGGCATGGGCTGACCACGCTCCGCAGATCAACACAATCGTCCAAATCAATGGAATCAGGGGTTCAATCACGAGCCAACGGGGACGTTCAAGGCGGCGAAACCAGTTCACATCCTTTGGGCGAATTATATTTGCTGTCAACGCCACAAGCAGCGTGACGCCACCAATTACCATCCAAGGCTTAAGCATCGGTACACCTGGCGATCGCCATCATTTGTATGAATCGTTTCTATATGATCCGTCATGATCCGTCAGAACGTAATTGCGATTGTTACAAATCCAACCTCTGCCAGCATCCACTATTAGGCATAACGTGCGATCCGAGTACGCCGCACTACTGGGAGATGAATCCCGCTAATAGGAGGGGAATCAGTAGCGCGGCAGAAATAATCGCAATCACCGTAACGGGATCTAATTTGAGCGTATTTTTATCAGGATTGGGCATGGTGTATCACTGCGAAGCTTGTACTCTAATGCTACTGTACGGGCGATCGCCAACCGATAGGATGCATCAAGACGTTCAGCACCATTGAGCTGACTGTGGTAGACTTTCGGCTTATATTGTAAGTTTTCATTGTTCATGCCATGAGTGAGAAGCATCTGATGAAACAACTTTCATCGAAACACCGCTTCAGCACGCAACCAGGGAAGCTGAGGTCAATTATTCAAAGAAATTTGCAATGGATTACCCCTGTTCTGGTGATCCTTTTCGTGGTTGCAGTTCCAGCCACAGTGCTAGCTCAGGATACGGAAGCATCAACCCCTGGCCTAGTTAGTGCTATCGATAATGCGTTTTCCAGCATTGTCGGCTTCATGGCAAAGATCTTGTTTTTCAGTATTGGTGGGTTTCCGCTGATCGTGCTGTGGCTCTTTGTGGGAGCCATCTTTTTTACCGTGCGGATGGGATTCATCAACATTCGCGCCTTCAAACACGCCATTGACGTTGTGCGGGGTAAGTATGATGACCCTAACGATGAAGGCGAAGTCTCCCACTTCCAAGCCTTAGCGACGGCACTTTCTGGAACGGTTGGGCTTGGGAACATTGCTGGGGTAGCGGTTGCGATCGAACTTGGTGGCCCCGGTGCAATGTTTTGGCTCACCCTGGCGGGGCTATTTGGCATGACCAGCAAGTTTGTGGAGTGTACGCTGGGGGTTAAGTATCGTATTGAGCGCCCCGATGGTACGGTGGCGGGTGGCCCGATGTACACCCTCTCGCGTGGACTGGCTGGAATGGGCATGGCTCCCCTGGGTCGGGGATTAGCGGTGCTGTTTTCCGTGCTGTGTATCCTGGGTTCGCTCGGTGGTGCAAATATGTTCCAGTCGAACCAAGCCTATGCAGCGGTGGCTGGCTTGCTGCCAGGATTCCCCAACTGGGTGTTTGGATTAATCCTAGCAGCACTGGTAGCTGGGGTGATTATTGGTGGAATTCGACGAATTGGGGCGATCGCCGGAACGCTGGTTCCCGCAATGGCGGTGATTTACGTCCTGGGCTGTTTATGGATTATCCTTGCGAATTTGGGTGATGTTCCCGCCGCCATTACTACGGTTGTTACCGAAGCGTTTTCCCCTCGTTCTGTGACGGGCGGCATGGTGGGGGTAATGGTGCAGGGCATTCGCCGTAGCACCTTTTCCAACGAAGCTGGCATTGGTTCAGCGGCGATCGCCCACTCGGCAGCGCGGACGGATGAACCTGTGCGGGAAGGGATTGTGGCGTTGCTCGAACCGTTTATTGATACGGTCGTGATTTGTAATATGACAGCGATCGTTCTAGTGCTGACGGGAGCCTATCTTGAAGCTGGGGAAGAATTGGGCGGCGTCCAACTGACCTTAACGGCCTTTAGTACGATCAGCTCTTGGTATCCGGTTATTTTAATCGCAGCTATCTTTCTTTTTGCCTTTTCCACCATTATTTCGTGGAGTTACTACGGCGAGATTTCCTGGGGCTATCTCTTCGGGCAAAACACGGTGATCGCGTACAAGGTGTTGTATGTGGTCTGCGTCTTTATTGGTGCCATTGTAGGTCTAGGTGCGGTGATTGACTTTAGTGATCTATCGCTGCTGTCGATGGCGGTTCCCAATCTAATCGGGTGCTACTTTCTATCTGGTCAAGTTGCGGGAGATCTCAAAGCCTACATGGATCGGCTACGGTCTGGTGAAATGTTAACCTACGAGCAGCAACTAGCCAGCAGTTCGATGGGAGCAGATGTGGGTGAGTGATTTTAGCCGTTATCCCACGCTCCTGCATTGGCAATGCCGTATTCGGCGCGTAGAGATGCCAGCTCAGAATCCAGCACGGCTGCGACTTCGAGGTTGGCATCTATTTTTTTACGAACGGTGTGCCCTTGGCGAACACCTTGTCCGTAGAGGGTGCAGATTTGCCAGGGGGAGTAGTAGCGATCGCCATAGGTGCGTCCGAGGAGCGATCGCCCCAGGAGTTCCAGAAATACGCCGATGCTTTGCAGATAGAAATACCAGGGACGCTTCCAGGTTAGAGCAGTGAGGAGAAATCCGATCAGCCGCAGTTCTTGATCCAGTTCCGTACTGTATCCCGTGATGACGTGCATTGCATCGTGCTTGTGCAAATCAGCCCAGGGAATGCGAATCCATCCCACCCAGAGGTCTTGATTGTGCGTGAAGGTGGGATTTTGGGCGTAGTAATGTTCTAGTCCTTGGCGGAGGGTTAGACCCGATGTAGAGGATAGTTGGGGCATAGCTGTTTTGCAGGTTGAGAATTTTTGCCGTACTGCCACTATGGCGATTTTGAAACCCGGTTTTACCGATCGCATGATGGTTTGGTCAACTGTCACACGATACTGTCACATAGTTGAGATCCCTCGATTCGGGCATAGGGCGATCGCTCCCTCCTCCAACTGGGCGATCGCCCTATGCCATTGTGAAAAAGTGGCATAGGTTTTTGAAGAAGCTAGAGAGGACGTTCCATTTTGGGATCACGTTCCTTATTCGTCATTCTCTCCTATGCACAACGCTTACATCACTCACGTTGGTCAATTTCTACCGGGCGATCCGATCTGTAATGACGACATGGAAGCTTACTTGGGTTCCATTGGCGATCGCCCCTCTAAGGTTAGACGTCGTATTCTCCAGAGCAACGGCATTCAGCAACGCCACTACGCGATCGATCACCAGCAAAATACGCTCTTTTCCAATAGCCAAATGGCCGCCGCCGCCGTTCGGGACGCCCTGCACCGCGCCGATCTACCGCCCGAAGCGATTGATCTATTAAGCTGCGCGACGACCTGGCCGGATCTGCTCGTTCCCGGTTTTGCCTCAATGGTGCATGGAGAGTTACCGGAGTTTTCGCCCATTGAAGCCACAACCCACCAAGGGGTTTGCTGTGCAGGGGTAGCCGCTCTTAGCTACGCCACCAGTCAGGTGCAACTTGGGCGGAAACAGCGGGCGATCGCCGTTGCGTCAGAGTTTGCCTCGCGCCTTTTTAAACACACCAAGTTTGAGGCCGAAGCCGCTATCCAGGCTGGACAAAGTCTCTCCTTTGATACCGAGTTTCTGCGGTGGATGCTCTCGGATGGAGCGGGTGCAGTGCTGCTACAATCCCATCCCAGTCGCACAGGGTTGAGTCTGCGGGTGGACTGGATTGAACTCATCTCCCATGCCAACGCCTACCCGGTGTGCATGTATGCCGGAGTGGATGATCCGCACACCTTAAAAAGTTGGATGGATTATCCCAGTTATGCCGAAGCCGCATCGGATGGGGTGATCAATCTTCGCCAAAATATTCGCTTGCTGGATCAGGTGATCAAGCTCGGTGTGGAAGGATGGCTCAGACTTATTGCCCAAGGGCGCATTCACCCCAATGAGATTGACTGGCTCCTATGCCACTACTCTTCCCACTTTTTCCGGGGACAGATTGTGGATTTGCTCACCCAGGCCAATTGCATGATTCCGGAAGAAAGATGGTTCACAAACCTCTACACGCGAGGCAATACGGGCTGTGCGTCGATTTATCTGATGCTGGAGGAACTGTTCCACTCGGGTAAATTGCAACCGGGGCAAACGGTCTTTTGCTTTGTGCCCGAAAGTGGACGGTTCACGACTGCCTACATCAAACTCACGGTTGTTGAGGCTGTTTCATCTCCTCCATCGGTGACGTTGCCCAGGACTAAAGCCATTGATTCGGATCTTCTCCCGACATCTCTATCAGTAGAGCCTGAGAACTCGTCCACATCTGCCGAACTGTTGCAAGATTTGATGCGAGTGTGGCTCGAATTTGAGCGCAAGATTCGGTCTGTGCCGATTGTGCGTAAACTCCATCGCAATGAGTTCACCCTGGAGGATTACCAAGCGCTGCTGCGTAATTTGCGTCCTCAAGTGGTGGACGGGGCACGCTGGATTGCCCGTGCGGCATCAAATATGACGGACTTTCGGTTGCGATCGCTCTTTATTGGGCATGCTCAAGATGAACACCGAGATTTTCAAATGCTGGAACGCAACTATGTATCCGTTGGTGGGCGATTAGAGCATATTCAAAATGCTGAGAAGAACATCGGTTCTGAAGCGTTATCGGCATTTATCTTCCATCAAGCGTCTAAAGAGAATCCCATTGATCTGGTGGGCAGTATGTTCATTATTGAGGGATTGGGGAATCGGTTGGCTGGGGAATGGGCCGATCTCATTGGGCGATCGCTCTCCTTGCAGCCGGAGCAAATCTCTTTCTTGGCTTACCATGCCGATAATGACGACGCCCATCTTGGCAAAATTCAGAGCATTCTCAACGCTGAATGGATGACGCCCGATATTGCTCGTCGGATTGTCAAAACGGCTCAGGTTACGGCTCGGCTCTATGTGTTGCAACTGGAGGAAATCGCTGTATGACCCATCCTACGTCTATCCCGCCTAAGCACGATCGCCACAATCCCAGTATTTGGGATGCCCTCTTCTGGGATTCTAGTATTCCCGTAGATCCAGTAGCCAAAGCCTACATGATCCGAGATTTGCAGAATTGGAGCCGCAACTCTTTGCTGATTCCGATCCAACTCTTTGCCAACGTCATGCTGGCTTTGATTATGGTTGTGAAACGCCTATTACCGTTTCAGTTTCATGCCTACGGGTTGATGCACCGTTCAGCGGCTTGGTTCCTCAACACCTTTGTCACACCAGAAGCCAACTATCTGATCGTTCGTCACCTAAACCTGGGATCAAATATTGTGAACTTCTTGATTGATAATGGCCCAGATTTGGCGATCGCCCGTTCCACTCTCTATCCCCGCACCGTTAATGATTTGGCAGATAATGCCTTTCTCGAGCACGATCTAATTCTCTATAACTTCGTGCTGGACTACAGTGCCGCCCAAGTACAGAACCCCGACTGGTTAGAGGACGTCCACCGACGAGGATTAGACTACAGCAGCATTCGTCCTGTGGACCAGCCCTTTCAAGGTACTGTTTTATCTTCTTTAGATTTCGCTTCACTCAGCAATCGAGCAGTGGAGACGTGAGGTTTATCTTTTTGGCGTTTGGGTTTGGGGACTT
>JACYMB010000058.1 GCA_015272205.1 Synechococcales cyanobacterium T60_A2020_003
AACAGCCACTCTGTACCCACCAAAGACGCGATGAGGTCACTGGGCGTTGATGCCGTCGATCCGATGGGAGAAAAGCGGAGGGGATAATCCGAGGCATCGCTGTAAATCAACAACGAGTCTCCCTCTTTTTCAAATCGCGTTGCAGACTGAAGCACTAAAAAGAACTGGGATTCCTGATTCATCACCGCAGGTTCACACATCGCCATCGTTGCCCCAATAGGACTGAGGCTGAGGGTGTTGCCGTCTACGGTCATGCCTGCAAAGTAGCCGTTACAGCCCCCTTTACCGACAATGCGATCGCTCG
The DNA here is from genome assembly GCA_015272205.1 of Synechococcales cyanobacterium T60_A2020_003. Lineage (NCBI taxonomy): Bacteria > Bacillati > Cyanobacteriota > Cyanophyceae > Synechococcales > Synechococcales cyanobacterium T60_A2020_003. Next base: position 305 of record JACYMB010000058.1, read on the forward strand.
ATTCAACGGTTAACGTCGTTTGAATATCTGCAGAAACAGGGCTACCGTTTAATTCGTCGAGTTGCCATTCCGTGCCGATTAAGTCGTTGATCATGAGACCTGGAGCTGTATTGCTAGGGGGAATTTGACTGCTGGAGGAGGTTTGCACAAACCGCAGGGGTCTTCTCTGTCCATCGCTGAAGATGCGGAGCGTGCGGCCTCGCTGAACGAACCGAGTTGCGGTTTGGAGAGATGCCAAAAACTGGGTTTCCTGATCCATAATCAATGGTTCGCAGGCCATCATTGTTGACCCGGCTTGTCCTACCGTGAGGGCGTTGCCATCAACGGTAATGGGCGCAAAGTAACGATTGCAGCCGCCACTTCCGACAATGCGATCGCTCGATTCAACCATCAATGTCGTTTGCACCTGATCGGAAACCGGACTGCCATTTAGACGAGTCAATTGCCAATCTGTCCCTACTAGATTTTCGATTGAGGTCGAGGGCTGTCTACCATGCTCAGCACACCACTGTTCTTTCTCTGGCGTCCACACTTCCCGTGTCCGGCAATTGTAGGGAGGTCGCTCCTGAGCAGCGGCCACCTTGGGCAAACTCACTGCTCCCGCTACGCTCAGTCCTAATACCAGCATCATCAACGCCCGATTTCGATTCATCATCGCTCCTAGCACCACCTTGGGTTACAAAAGGTGCCTGGGTGGTCGCTCCATCAGATTCGCGTGGGGCGATCGCACACCAGAACATCCAGATTTCTATCCTGCTTTCATCCTAAAGGGAATTTCCCCGCTACCCGTCCTCGTTTCAAAAATTGACACCGGAAAACGCCCATTCCGTTCCCGGTAGAGTAAACAAGCGATCGCCTCCACCAGATGTGTTGTAGGATTGGAAAAATTGCGGAGCGATCGCCCGTGGTCAACCTTGATGAAAAACCGATCCTCAAAGCACCGATCCTGCGCCCCTACCAGCTTGAGTTAATTCGGGATCTCTACCTCAAAATTCAGCAGGGACATCGCCGCATTGCCATCATTGCTGGGACAGGTGCGGGAAAGACCGTGATTGGAGGTCGCATCTGTGCCGATATAGAGTCGCGCGGCTGTCGGCTCATGTTTCTCGTCCATCTTGATGTCCTGGTGGGGCAGACCTACGAAAAGATGCGCTCCTTTGGGCTGCACTGCGGATTTATTAAAGCCGGATGGAAAGAAGACCCCAATGCCCCCATCCAGATTGCTAGTGTGCAAACGATGGCAAAGCGCGACTGGTGGCAAACCTGGCACGCGGATGTGGTGTTTTACGACGAAGCCCATACGACGGTGTTCAGTCAGGTCGGGCAACAGGTGATCTACGAAACCCATCCCAAGGCGATCCATTTGGCGATGACCGCTACTCCCTACCGTCTGGGCAAAGATCAGTTGGGCGATCACATGGATACCCTGGTGTACTCCCCGGTGCCGTCGGAGTTACAGAAAATGGGTTTCCTCTCCACGATGAAGTATTTTGGGATGCCCAAGGGAACCCAGGTCAATTTGGATGGAGTGCGGACGGTTGCTGGAGATTACGACGAACGAGACTTGAAAAATGCGTGCGATCGCCCCGAATTGATTGAACGCATTATCGAAGAATGGAAACGACTGACCCCCGGAAAACGCACGATCGCCTTTTGCGTAGATATTGAACATGCGCGGCACGTCTCTGAGGGATTTACAGCCGCAGGAATTCCGTCCGCCGTTGTCGAAGGGGGGACGCCGATCAAGGAGCGCCAAAAACTCTATGCTCAGTTAAAAACAGGCGAGATCTTGGTATTGACCTCGTGCAATGTGATTAGCATTGGTTTTGACGAACCGAGCGTAGAGGTGGGTCTATTACTCCGTCCGACTCAATCCAGAGCGCTCCACCACCAGCAGATCGGACGGGTGATGCGGATCTCTCCGGCAACCGGGAAACAGTTTGGCATTATTCTCGATCAGGCCGGAAATCTGCAACGACTCGGTTTCCCGGAAGATATCAAGTCCTACACCTTGCCCACCCAAAAAGAGTCCAATCCGAGTGCGTCTACTCCGGCAAAGCAATGTCCCCAGTGCAACCGTCTGATATGGTCATTTCTGCTGCAATGTCCGGGCTGTGGTCATACTTGGGAATCGGAAACCGAGGTTCTTACGGATAACTTAGTGGAGTTGTTGAGCAAAGAACAATTGCGCCAACTCCTGGCTCAAAAGATGGTGCATTTCTTGCGCCAACAACGTCCCAAAGATTACCGCGATGGAGCCTCATCTAACTGGACAAAACGCAAGTTCTACGATCGCTTTGGTTGTCAGCCGGATTCCGCATGGTTTAGAGGATTAATCTTTGGACAGTCTCCGACGTTGGAGCAGAAAATAGAGTATCGAGATCACCTGATGGCGATCGCCCGCAAACAGGGTAAACCGATTACTTGGGTAATTGAAGAATTTCAAATGGAGTTCGGGAAAGAGGGGTGGCAATCCGTATTTAAGATGTAGAGAGGGGATTTGCGCCCGTGGAGTATGGGAGGTGGGAGGTATGAGATTTAGACCACGACGATTCTTGGCGATCGCTCTCTTATTAGGAGTAGGCGCAACGATCTATGTCAGCACCCAACCTCGCGGTCGGAGACAGCCCCAAATGTTCTCGGCCATTACCTCGCGCTTTCAGAAGAAGCCCGTTGTCGTGATTAATCCAGCGGCGATCGCCCAAGCTCCAGTCCTGAATCCAGAACGCTTCACGGCCTCTCCGGGTGATCCCAACGTTCTGCGCGACTATGACCCACTGACCCCCATTCCCCAGATTGGTAGCGTAACGGTGCGCGGTACGCTGGACGAGGCGACCGATGGCTCCACTATTGAAGACTGCCCGACCAATACCGACCTGTACGCCGTTGCCGAAAGTACGAGTTATCAGATTCAGGTCTGCTCTGCTGAAGGGAATCCGCAACTCCCGAAATATTTTGTGGCGCAGGCGCAGGATGGCAGTGGTACGGTTCGGATCACGAATGAAGAAGTAGACTCTGCACGCCAACTCATTTTTAAGGGCGATCGCGACTGGTATAGTCTCTATCGCGATAGTGCCCACCCAGAAATTACCAACGCCTATTTAGAAATCTACACACCGGACGGTCGCACCTATGCGGAGGCTCTGCTGTCTATCCACGAAAGAGAGTATTCTACTAGTCCTTAACATGCTTCGAAGCTATTGCTAGATGCCCAATCCTAGGGGTGGCATGTTCCGTTCTGATAGTGCTGCCGCTACAATGAATTCACCCCAAGCGTTAGGAGTTGAGTGTCCTGAAATCCAGACCTGAGCCATAGAGTTGAAGTCAGTGGCAAAGACGGCTTCAGACTCAATGCTCCCGAATTTTTACGTGAATTGTTTTAGGGCGTAGTCACAATCTATCTTGTGCAAGGAATCCTGCAAATCCAAATTACAACTCGTCAGGTTTACGAAGTATTGGTAGTCGATATGGAAGGTCGGCTAGACTCCAAATCGGTGGGCTATGGCAATGACGAAATGGTAAAGATTGTTCAGGGCAATTATAAAAAGTGCTCGTCAACCTTGAAAAGCTTGACTTCATAACCAGTGCTGGTTTGCGGGTGTTGCTACTTGCATCGAAATTGCTGCAAGCCTCTGGGGGAAAGCTGAAGATTTGCACCGCTAATGATTCGGTGAAAGATGTTCTCGAAACCTGTGGTTTTGACAGCCTGATAGCGCTTTACCCAACCGAAGCTGAAGCAATCACAAGCTTTTAAGGAATTTGTCCTTGAGAAATCAGCTCTCTACCTGACTGCACGGTAAAGACAGCGGGATCGGTGTCTTTCAGTATTCAGAAGGTGTGCCCTGAAAGAGGTTGTTGCTTCCAGGGCGTCCACCTGCCTACCTCGTTAGCGGCGACCTAGAAACTACAAGCGCTCCAGATTTGAATAGGGCAAGGGTTGTGTGATCTCTGTCGGAGCCGTCAGCAACAGAATTTTTTCCAGCAGCCAGGGTGCTAGTCGATTACACCATACCGCTAGATGGCCTTGCCATCCGACCACGATCTCCTTCGCATCGCGTTTAAGTCCCTTAATCAACGAATGAGCAACGTGCTGCGGCGTCATGGGTACGACCCAACGAAACCAGGCAAAGTTGCGCACCATGTCGGTATCGGTCAGTGAGGGCAGTAAGGACGTCACTTTAACGTTGTATTGGGCAAGCTCACACCGTAGCGCTTGGGTAAATCCCAGAATCGCAAACTTCGTCGCGGAGTACGTCGCCATAGAGGGAGCCGCAACCTTACCCATGAGGCTAGAAACGTTGACAATGTGACCATTGCGCTGGGCGGCCATGCGACGGGCAATCAACCGCGTGACGGTATACATCCCAATGAGGTTGGTGTCGATTTCCTGTTGAACCTGACTGAGTCGCGACTTGAGAAACGGGGATTGATGTGCCACTCCAGCGCAGTTGATGAGTAGGTGGATCGGCCCATAGGTTTTCCAGGTTTGGGCGATCGCAATACTAACCTCGGTGGGCTGGGTTAGATCGAAACAGAGGGGAATTGCTTCCACCCCTAAGGCTCGGATTTCGTCTGCGAGGTCTGCCAGATGGGGATAGCTCCGTGCAACCAATAGAATTTGAGCCACACCCTGATGGGCAAGCTCAAGGGCGATCGCCCGTCCGATTCCGCGTGATGCTCCAGTAATGAGCACGGTTTTGCCTTGAAAATTCATAGTGAAATCAACCTCCAATTCATGAGGTCTTGTGCTGCGATTGACCGTCTAAATCTCAGAACTGAGAGTCCCTAGCCAAGCAGCGCAAGAGGATTAACGAGTGAGTGAAATTCTGATAACAACTTTCTGCTCTTTAGGCAGATCGCCCACGGCTAGAAAGCCTGAGCTGAAATGAAAAACGAAGGGAAAAAACTAACGTGTACGCGATATCAAGTGGTTGCGAATGCAAGATCAACCCAAGGCACAATTGAGAACGTAATTAGGAATGGGGCTACGGAGCTGAAGACGGGGAGAGGCGTATCACCACCAATCCTAGGGATGTGTCAACGGCAGTTCATGGGGAGCTAACCTCCTGAATGCAAGGATCGAGATAAGCAAGTCATCCATACCAGCTACGTTAGCAACGGGATCAATTAGTCGCAACAATTATTTATATAAGCCCCGTCTTGTTACATTTCTTTTAATCATTCTCAGAATTGTAGCCATAAAGATTTCCTAAGAACAACAGCCTCAAACTCTCGCAGCTAGAACTTGTAGGGCACTCATCCATCACGATCAACGGTTGCGAGAGTATGAGAATAGGCAGGCGAGATTAAGCGGACGTTTTAAGAGAGCCTTCCAGCGGAAGGCCAAATTTCGATCTGACATATCGGTGCGACATAAAGATCCGCGATCTCGCTAATATCACCTTTAGATGGCGATCGAGAAAACTATGCCCAAACAAAAACAAATCCGATCCAAGTTAAGTGCTGTTTGTACATTACCTAACCTGGTTTCATTTTCATTCCTGTGCCTTTGCGGCGTGGCAGGGTGGTGGTTTCTAACCCAGTCAGATCTTAATTTTTCCTCTCCAGCAGAATTGGTGCAGTCCATTCAAGCGTTGGGAACGTCGGGTGTAGTTGCCTATATTGGATTCTTGGTTGTGGCGATCGTGATTGGCCCCGTACCGAGTACTCCGGTTACGATTGCTGGAGGACTTGTATGGGGGCCGCTCCAGGCAAGCCTATATGCGGTTATTGGGTTAGCCTTGGGCAGTATTGCAGCCTACGGCATCGGGCGCACGCTGGGGCGGGCAACGGTTCAAGCGTTAACCGGGAAAGTTATCTATTTCTCGAACCATCGAGGCGATAAATACCTAGGATGGCTGGTTTTTGTAACCCACGTCTTCCCATTTCTACCCTATGACTTGGTCAGTTACGGTGCAGGAATTTCTGGGATGTCGTTACCCGTATTTGCCGTAGCGAATGTGTTGGGGCTAGTACCTAACACCCTCTTGCTCACCTACATGGGATCCAGCTTTGGCGTAGGATTGCCGTTTGCCCTGGCCTTGGTGGTCGTGTTTTTTGCGATGCTGCTGATCTTGCCCTGGGGGGTGAGGCGGCATAATTGGTTGGGATTGCGCGATACGATTCGCATTGAGTAACCTGAAGATGCGCCTCAAACAGGTTATAGCTGGCAACAGCTATAACTGTTGAAAATCCTTCCTATCGTAGGAGGCTGCGATCGCCCTTCCTGCTAAAAAGAGAGCGATCGCCTTTATTGACTTTATTGAACTTGCTTAAGAGCTAAAGGGGAATGCTGACCTCTGGCTGGGTTCCGGCGATCGTACCGGAGTAAACCAGCCCCCGCTGCATATCTAGAGTCAGAATTGCACCATCCCGAATAATAGTAGTTGCGTTTTTGACGCCCACAATTACCGGAACCCCCAAGCGCAGGCCAATAACAGCGGCATGACTCGTCAAACTGTCATCCTCCGTGATGATTCCAGAAGCCTTCCGAATCGCTTCGACGAAATCGGCGTTTGTTTTAGGCGCAACTAAGATTTCGCCCGAACTGAAATTACCCACATCACTACCGCTGCGGGCGACCCTTGCCCGACCACTGACCGAACCCTGCCCAATGCCAATGCCTTTACCCAGTACGGCAGTTACCACTTCCACTTTGATCAAATCGGTGGAACCCGAAACCCCCTGAAGCGTTCCAGCCGTCATCACGACCAGATCCCCCTCAGACAGCAGATTCTTTTCCTGGGCTACGTTCAGCGCGGCTTGGAACGTTTGTCCGGTAGAGGGCAAATCCAGGACAAGCAGCGGACGCACCCCCCAAACCATTTGCAATTGTCGAGCGACTTCCACATGGGGCGTTACGGCCAGAATTGGAGTATAAGGGCGGAACTTCGACACATTGCGTGCGGTTGCGCCCGACTTGGTTAGGGTCATAATCGCCTCTGCCCGTAATTGCTCGGAAATGCGCCCGACCGCTTGACTAATCGCGTTGGGAATAGTGCGTCCGGGTTTGTCATCCACGCTCAAAAACGCTGGCCGTTCCTGTTCAATTCGCGTGGCAATGCGGGTCATCGTCTCGACGGCTTGCACTGGATAGGCGCCGACAGCGGTCTCATTCGAGAGCATCACCGCATCGGTTCCATCGAGGATGGCGTTTGCGACGTCGGAAATTTCTGCACGGGTAGCGCGGGGGCTATGTACCATGCTGTCCAGCATTTGAGTCGCGGTAATGACCGGAATGGCCAGTCGATTTGCAATTGAAATCAGACGCTTTTGGAGAATAGGAACTTCTTCGGCAGGCACCTCAACGCCCAAATCGCCACGAGCTACCATCACACCGTCACACAGTGCTAGGATCGCCTCCATTTGCTCGATGGCTTCGTGTTTTTCGATCTTGGCGACTACAGGGGTTTGCTTACCTGCACCGGAAATGAGCTCTTTAATTTCGAGAATGTCTTGGGGATTTCGCACAAAGCTGAGGGCGACCCAATCCACGCCTTGATCTAAGCCAAACATTAAATCCCGGCGATCCTTATCGGTCATCGCTTTGATGGATAGATAAACGCCTGGAAAATTGACGCCCTTGTTGTTCGACAATTTGCCACCCACCACCACACGACAGTGCAACTCACGCTT
>JACYMB010000059.1 GCA_015272205.1 Synechococcales cyanobacterium T60_A2020_003
CTCGATTGCCCTCGACCACCATTTGCGTCCTGAGGCTTAACCCGAACTGACGTTACCTTATCAGCGTAGTCAATGATGAGGAGTCGCCTGACCAGGGTTTCGGTGTTGGTGTTCTCCTCAACACAGCCCTCCTGAAATTTATTGAACTCCTCCCGCGTCTGGCGATCGAGATCCTTGCAATCGACCACAAACAGGCATTGGTCGATGTCTGGGTTGTCCTTCAGCAGGGTAGACGCCTTGAACGAGGTCAGCGTTTTGCCGCTGCCGGTGGTGTGCCAGATGTAGCCATTACCGCTGCTGCGGTGAATGCAATCGACGATCGCCTTGATTGCATAGATCTGGTAAGGACGCATCATCATCAGCCTTTGCTCACTGGCCACCAAGACCATGTAGCGGCTGATCATCTTGCCTAGGGCGCACTTAGCGAGGAATTTCTCAGCAAAGTGATCTAGGTGGGTAATCTTCTGGTTATCAACATCCGCGAACTGGTACAGGGGCAAAAAGCGCTCGTCAGCGTTGAAACTGAAGTGGCGGATGTTGTTGTTGGCAAAGTACCAGGTATCGCTGCGGTTGCTGACGATAAAAAGCTGAATGAAGCAGAGCAAAGTCTTACCGTAGCCGTTACCAGAGTCATTCTTGTAATCGACGATCTGCTGCATGGCGCGGCGCGGGCTGATTTTCAAGGTCTTCAGCTCGATCTGCACCACGGGCACACTGTTGATCAGCAAAATCACATCGTAGCGGTGGTGGCTGCTGTCGGTGTTGATGCGGAACTAGTTGACTACCTCGAAGCTGTTCTTGCACCAGTCATTGATGTTGACCAGGGTGTAGTAGAGGGGCGTACCGTCATCGCGCTCAAAGCTATTACGCTCCCGCAGGTGTCGAGCGTTAGCGAAAACATCCGGTGTGACAATCGACTCCAGCGGTCGAGCAAACTCGCTGTCGGTCAGGTTAACCCGGTTAAGCGCCTCGAACTTGGCGCGGAAGTTCTGCTCTAGGGTGGCGCGATCGCGGATGTCCGGGCGGTAAGTGTATTTGAGATCGCCCAGTTTTTCGATGAGTGCCTGTTCGATTTCTTGCTCAGCCATTGATCATTCCTAGGAAATTCAGAACCGCACCCTTGGCGCAATATGATCGCATAACAACCTGTTCCTACTTTTTCGATGTGTGGGATCAATTCTTAGATTTAGCTCCCATATGCATTCCAGGCTTGCCAAAAGATATAGAAAGCCAGAACGAACAGCAATCCGCGAAAGAGTAAGCTCACAATCCGATCCGGCAACTTTGGTAAAAGGCGAGTACTGAACTGGGCACCGATCAACCCTCCTAGTCCCAGCAAAATGCCCGGTGTCCAGAGTACATTTCCGTTCAGCGCATGGCCTGCTGTAGAGGCGATCGCCGTCAACACAATTACACCCAAACTGGTTTGAATCGCCCGCTTAATCGGTTCGTTCAGCAGCAAAATTTGCAGGGGAACCATAATCACACCACCACCCACACCGAACAGGCCAGCTAATAATCCGGCGGCTCCTCCGGTCAGGATCGAGGCGATCGCCGGATTCCAGATTTTCGGGTCTGGGGCATCCCCAGCGGAACGGTTAGTAGATTGGGTAACTAATCGTTTTCGCAGTTCCACCAAGTAGACATTCGAAAGCAGCAAACAGCCAAACGCCGTTAACAGAATCCAACCTGGTAGCCATCCCGCTAGCGCCACCCCAACCTGAGCCGTGATCAGCGCAGGCACTCCTAGATAGAGAATTCGCCGAAAATCGAGATAGCCCATCCGCCAATTTTGAATGCTGCCCGACAGGGACGTAATCACGATGGCCAAACTACTGGTCGCTACAGCTTGAACCGGGTCATACCCCAAGGCCACCAGAATCGGGGCCAGCACCGTGCCGCCCCCAATCCCCAGCAACCCGGCTAAAATGCCTGCAAACAGTCCGGCTGCGGTTAGGGTCAAAAAAAGTCGGGTGGTCATAGGGCGATCGCCTGCGGAAGAATAGCCTTAGGCAACATACCATGAACTCCCTTCTGCGGACGGTTCACCACCTGCGTAACATGGAAGTGAATACCCAAACTGCACAGCACATAGGCATCCTCTGCCGATAGCCCCACAAAGCGTTCCAGAAATCCAATCATCTGACTTAACGCCTGTTCAAACGCCCCATCCAGCGTTTCCGCAAAGCCCATCGTGATCCAGTGGGTGGGCGTTTCGGCAAGGGGTGTTGTGAGGTCGAGCGTAGCTAAGTCCTTGCGAACGGTCAGCGTCACCGTACCATCCATCGAGGTTTCAATGGCGGTCACGTCCACTTCTCCATCGCCCTGCGCTGAATGTCCGTCCCCGATGGAAAACAGCGCTCCAGGGTGCAAGATGGGCAGAAAAACCCGCGATCCGGCTTGCAGATGGCGATTGTCCATATTTCCACCAAACCGACCGGGGGGAATTGAGCTGCACGGCTCTAGGGGAGCAACAGCCAGAATCCCAAAAAAGGGACGCAATGGCACGCGAATGCCGCTACCGGGAGGAAACTCCGCCACCCCGGCTTCTAGATCCAGGGGAATGTAGCGAACAACCTGGGTTTCAAACTGGTTGGGCAGTGCGCCCCAGCCTGTGCGAATCATGATGAACTACCCCGCCGCAAGCGGACGGGGTATCAGAATCAAAAAAGAGCAAGTTGCTCATCTCGGTGCAACTGGAGATACTCATT
>JACYMB010000060.1 GCA_015272205.1 Synechococcales cyanobacterium T60_A2020_003
AATGTAGCTGCTTCAGCCATTCTCATTAACAATTCTTATTGCGGTGACCAGGTACCATGTTTTTTTATCCCGACATGATATAACTCCTAAATCCCCCATCAGTCGAACCGCTCTCCTTGCTCCCTTGCACTTTGCCATCTACGTTTGTGAATTGTTGTCCCCTATGGCTCACCCATAACATCCACCATGCAGCCTGCTTATCTCTACGACGTTATCTTTGCACCCCAGGTTGAGAAATTCACCGTTCAACGACGGTTCTGGCTAGGCTTAAGCCTGATGGTGTCAGCAGTTTTTGCGGGAATAGCTCTCTACCAAGCCTTCCGGGGAGATTACATCGTTCAAGATGATGCCCGACAGCATGTGTTTTGGATGCAGCGGTTTATTGATCCAGCGTTGTTTCCGAATGACCGGATCGCGGACTATTTCCAAACAATGGCACCTTGGGGATACAGCACGCTTTACCGACTCTTCGCTTGGCTTTGGTTTAGTCCCTGGTGGCTGAACAAGCTGCTGCCGATGGTGCTGGGACTGATTACAACTGGATATTGCTTTCAAATTGCGATGCGGTTATTGCCCGTGCCGATGACTGCTTTTTTAGCCACGCTGCTCCTGAATCAAAGCATCTGGATGAAGGATGATTTGGTCTCTGGAACGTCACGAGCCTTCGTGTACCCGCTGTTTTTAGCCGTGGTGTACTACATGCTGTCAGAAGCGCTCATTGCCTGCATGGTGGCGATCGCGCTTCTGGGTTTGTTCTATCCCCAGTATGTGCTTGTGGTGGCCGTACTCCTAGTCGTACGGCTATTTCGATGGCAGCCGTACCCCACGGATCAGAGTCGTCGGGGGCGATCGCGCGTTCCCATTGCGATTTCCCAAAGCCAGAGCGATCGCATGTTTACGATCTGGACATTGGGCACAGCGATCGTCGTTCTCGCATTTTATGCCCTCACCTCCTCCGAGTTTGATCCCGTTGTCACCGCAGCTAGCGTTCGCGACTGGCCGGAATTTTCCCCAACGGGTCGCAACGCCTTCTTTGACGATAACCCGATCCAATTTTTCTTACTCAATAACCGCAGCGGGCTACTCAATGTAGGACTCGTGCGTCCGGCAACGCTGCTGTTTGCGCTCCTGTTACCTGTGCTGATGCGGTTTCCCCGTCGGTTTATTCTGGTACAGCGGATCACGCCTGACCTTCGCATCCTGTCCGATAGTCTGATCGCGTCGATCCTGCTATTTGGATTAGCCCACGCGACGTTGTTTAAGCTGCATCTGCCCAGTCGCTACACTGAACACACCTGGCGCATCGTGTTTGCCCTCGCAGCGGCGATCGCCCTCAGCCTGATTTTTGAAGTCCTGCTGCGCCAAATGGTGCATTCGTCGGATACGGGAGCAAGGCTGAACTATGGGGCGATCGCCCTAGCCGGAATTCTAGCGGCGGGTGTGATCGTCTATCCTGCCTTTGTGGATGATTTTCCCACCACAAAGTACAAGCAGGGCGAATATCCCGACCTCTACGCCTATCTGCAAGATCAACCTAAAGATACGATCGTGGCCTCTCTCAGCGAAGAAGCAGACAATATTCCCAGCTTCTCCCAACGCTCTGTCCTCGTCGCGCGGGAGTACGCCATTCCTTACCACTGGGGATACTATGAACCATTTCGTAAAGCTGTGAACTCGCTGATTCAGGCACAATACACCTCGGATCTCAGCATTGCTAGCAAATTTATTCAAACCTACAACATTTCGTTTTGGTTGCTGGATCGGGACGCCTTCCGAGATACCTATCCCCAAGACAGTTGGTTTAACCAGTATCCAGAAACCACCGACTACGCCACTCGGCAATTGAAGGCGGATATGGTGCCTGCAATTGAATCGCTCAGTGAACAGTGTGCCGTCCTGCGCGAGAAAACCCTAACGCTTCTGGATGCCAACTGCATTTTGCTGGCCGCCGGGGAAACCATCCAGGGCAGCGAACCCGAGGATAGTGAGTCTGACGCGGACGAATCGACTGACACGACCGCTGAAGAAACACCCGCATCAGAAGAACCTTCTCCCTAGAATACGGTATGGACTCAAGCGCATTACTAACGCTGGCACGATGGCTAGCAGGCGAGTACGAAAATCGCGACCAGGCGATCGCCGATCCAATTTGGTTTGTCAATTTACGGATGTGGTATCGCCCCTTGCCCCATCGCTTAGATGGAAACCTGGCCTTTTTTGCCGAACAGGCCAACATATTACAGCTAGAGAACGCCTATCGTCAGCGGATCGCCGTTCTTCATGAAGCCGATTCCCAACTCTCCGTCCAGTACTGGGCATTTCGATATCCAGAGCAGTTTCGGGGAGCCGGACGAGACGGCGATCGCCTCGCCAGCATCACCCTCGATGACCTAGAACCCTTACCGGGATGTCGGCTGATCGTAACCTCGACGGCAACGACGTATCGCGCGGAACCGGAACCAGATACCCAATGCTGCTTTCAGTACGACGGGGCAACCCGCCAAGTCGTTCTCGGCTTTGAGGTGAGCAACACCCAGTTTCTCAGCTTCGATAAGGGCGTTGATCCGGAAACCGGGCGGGGAATTTGGGGAGCGCTCATGGGGCCGTATCGATTCACCAAATGCCGAGATTTTGCCTCGGAATTACCGATTTAACGCACCGCCGAGAGGGTCGTTTTCCAAGACAGCTCTTTATACAGGATTTGCAATGCCCGCTGATCTGCGCCTGTAAATAACGCGCTGTCAATTAACTGCTGCAACACCTGCTGAGCCAGTTCTGACGCAAAGCTGCCCCCGGATCGCATCAGATGACTGTAGTAGCAAAACTGG
>JACYMB010000061.1 GCA_015272205.1 Synechococcales cyanobacterium T60_A2020_003
CTTTGACGGTCGCCATTGTTTGAATCGCAAGGTCACTATAAAGAACTGACGCGCCGGGTTTGCCGCTCAACTCCTCGACCACCCACTGCCCCAGCACAGATTCTTCGATCCAGAAGGTGAGGCTTCCCCTAGCCTTCAATCCAGCGTTATACTCTGACCAGTTGCGGATGCGGTATTGAGGTTTCATGGCAGGTTTTATATGTGATAACTGAAATTTACCATGCCTCTCCTGCCCGCAACCCCTCTTTCATGCAACAACGCCGTTTTGAGTTAGTAATGAAGTTGGTCGTACCGAAAAAGGGAGTTAGGCGACGGGTTGAGCCAGGTAGGCTTCAAAGCGCGATCGCACTTGAGCGATGGAGAGTCCCTGACTCCAGTACTCCACCAGGGCATGACCAAACGCCCAAGCGTTGCGATCGGGGGCGGCGGCATTATCGAGCAGCAGCGGCCAGAGGGCTAGGAGATCAAAGCTTGGCGGTTTAGTCGTGGACTCACTGAGCAAGGTGTAGAGGTCGTAGGCCATTTGCAGTTTGCCAATCACAACGGGAAGCTGCTCCACGGGGATCTGTTCCGCGAGGAGGTAGGCCAGGGTGGGGGTTCCGGTGGTCAGGGTGGCGATGAATTGCAGCACCGGACTTTTGAGGAAGGTGGCAAGTCCCTGGGTGGTCGCCATCTGGAAGGTGTAATGGTCGATGATTTTGGCAGCAGCAGCAGCGCGTGCCTCTCGGTTGCGGAGGAAACGGGCGAGGCGCAGTTGCTTAGTGGGAGCGATCGCCTCTACCAGCGACAGGGAGAGAATATCGTCGCTCCAGCTTGCGCGACCGGATTTGGCATCGGCAGTGACCAAGGGCAAAATGCGATCGCTCCAGTGCCCCAACTGCTCTGAGCGGTACTCGACGGCCTCCCGGATCGCGATTTCCTTGGGTCGTGTCCCAAACGCCCAGTCGTAGGGGGGCTGCCATTCTCGAATCGGGCGCAGGCGATCCACCTGAGTCACCACGGTAATGATGGGCAAATCCGCCACACTGGACTTCAGGTCGGTGAGAAAATCTGCATCCATTTGCAGGGCTGAATCAAGTGCCGGAGTGAGGAGGAGTACCAAGTCCACCTCGTTGGCGTAGTCCAACACCTCCTCGCGGAAATCGGATCGCAAAATTTGCTCGTATCCGGGCGTATCCCACAGGGTCAGCGTATCGCCGGACTGACTCTGCCAGTGATAGCTTTTGATCCGATCGGTGCTGGGCAGAACATCCACCTCTGCCGTTTCGGCTTGGAAGAGGGTATTGATGACGCTGCTCTTTCCTGCTCCGGTGCGCCCCACCAGCAGGAGATTGACGGGCGTTTGCTCCAGCTTTTCCTCTGGTTCGGCCTTCTCCAAAATCTCCTGGAGCGTTTTGGTTTTCGCAGGGGCGATCGCCTTCGGTGAGGCTAGTTCTGGCAGTTTAGCTTGACCACTGTAGAGGGCGATCGCTTGCTGACACAGATTTCGCAACAAGGCTTCCCGCAGCATTTGCCCCAAGTTGACCAGGAGTTGCTGGGTGGCGCGATCGCTCGATTTCTGGCTGACCTGCCGTGCCACTGCCGCCGCCGGATTCACGACCCACTGCGCCCAGTTCCACAGTTGCCATAACTTGCGGGCGGAGGGTTCTAAGGACTGGTACACCTCAAAGGCTTGGTAGGCTTGCCCGACGGTGAGCTGGCTCAGCACAGGCGACAGCTTTTGCATCCACTGATCCATATCGTCCACGGTGCCGCGAATCAGCGTGTAGGCATCGGGAATGTAGATGTTGAGGAGGGGATATTTGACTTCGGGATGGTAAACATGGGCGATCGCCGCCACCAGTTCTTTGCAGCGAGTCCAGAAAAGGGCAGGATCATCCCAGACGGGCAGATCAGACTTGGCTGCGTCTAGTACGGTCTGGAGGGCAGCTTCGGCTTCGCGGGTGAGCGCACTGGGAGACTTGGAGGACGGTATTAGGGATGCCTCTAGATCCTCTTGAACATCGGCCATCAGGGCGTTGATTTGCTGGTTCAACGGCTGTGTCCACTTCACCAACAGCCAACGCCAGCCCACCAAAACCAGGGTAAATACTGCCCAAATCCAGCTCAAGCCTAAATCGTGTAGCTTCATCCCTGCGGCAGTGATTACAATCAGGGCGATCGCAATCATCGGAAATCCCAACACGCCCCACTGCCACAGCTTTAGTCGTCCCATATCGGTGACCGTTGAAACCTTGCTTCCAGGATAGGAAAACAAAGGACAGGCGAAAAACACAGAAAACCGAACGAATGAGGTTGAAACTACGGTGTCTGCTGCCTATCCGTCATCAGATTCCCCGTCGCCTTGGGTTTGGAATTCTTTAAGGTTTGCCAGATTTTTAGATCGAGGTAATACCTTACCAAGAACACGATAGCGGCACCGATGCCACCAACAATCATGACCGCAGCCAAGAGCAGAATCCACCTGTTTGGGCTTTGCCAAGTTCTCACAATATTTTGTGTACATGCAGCTCCCCATTAGCCGCGAACTTATAACAAGCTAGCAGCAAAAGGGAGGAGATTTTAGAACACGTTAGGGCGATCGCCCCTCCCTAAACTCGACCACTAAAATTGATAGGGTTCAGGAGTGCTGCTATTACTCGGCGGGACGTAGCCGTTGACTTCGGGGGTGTAGGTTCCAAACAGAGTGCCATCTACGTTAAACACATCAATTTTGACTTGCGATCGCCGTCCAATGTCCGCCACCGATCGCAGCAAATCATTAAACGGTTCTGAAATAGGCTGACTGGTTCCGGGCAAGGGGAAAGAGCCTGCCCCCACCGATGGCTGCACCACTCGCACCTGAAGGCGATCGCTCAACGCGGCAAACGTACATATCCCGGTGTTGCACAAAGTCCTGATTTGCTCCTCTGCGTCTTGACGAGCAACGACAATCTGGAGCTTGTCTTCTGCAATCTCCAAGGAACGACTGTAGCTCTCTATCAGCGGCTGGGCTTGGTCGTAGTAGGTAGTCTCCTTGGGAACCTGCTGAGCCTGGTTCAGGGCATCGCGCCAACTGGCAACCGCCTGCGACCACTGCTGCGAATCCTCGTAGCTCGCGGCCTGATCCGCTGAGTTCAGCGATTGTTGATAGGCCGATTGGGCAATAGTTTCTTGCTGGAGGCGATCGCGGGTACCCGACAGCTTTTGCTGATAAATGTCCAACAGTTGCTGTGCTTCGGCATGGCTCATGGTGTTCGCGGGAACCTGCTGCAACAGGGCGATCGCCGCTTGCCAGGTACTCTGGGTCTGTTGCCATTCTTGGAGTGAGGTCGCTCCCTGCTGTCGTGCCTCCGCCACCGTTGCCGCTTCCCGTGCCGACTGAATTTTTGACTGGGCAGCGCGTTCCGTTTCAATGCGGCCATCGATCGCCTTCAGGTTGGTTTCATACTCCTGCAATTTCTGTTGAGCCAGGGGGTAAATCGTACTCTCCGGTGGCACATCCCGGAGGAGGTCGATCGCCCCTTGCCATAGCACCCGCACCTCGCGCCACACATCAACCGGGTGGGGCGGATCTTGGCTTTTGACGGCTGCGGTGTAGGCTTGCCGCTGGGCTTGCACCACGTTATTCAAAATGCTCATGCGCTGCTCATAGGTGCTGAGGAGGCGCTGCGCCTGGGCATAGGAACCCGACCACGGTGGGATTTGCTGCAAGAGGTAGCTGGCATCTGCCCACTGATCGTAGGCATCAACCACATCCTGAGCGGATTGGGGAGCCTGAATCAAAGCCGTGGCTTGGGCATCCAGGGCTTGCGCCTCGGTCAGATTTTGGCACTCGCCAAGGACGCAGGGACGGGTCAAGGCGTAGATTCCCCCAACTATCGCGACCAATCCGGCAATACCACCCAAAACCCAGCGTTTACGGATGTGGGATGGCGGTGTGGAGTCTAAGGCGGGCGGTGAGGTTGCCACCAGTTCGCGAGCCGCCACCTCAGACGGAGCGATCGCCCTTCCTTCCGCACTGGCGCGATCGCCCACAGGCACGATGGCGGCGGGAGGGAAGACGGGAACCTCAGCCTCTGACGGCACCCCATCCTCCGATTCATCAAAAAATTTATCCAACCGCTGATCTGCCCCATCCTCAAGCTCTGGAGGGGCGATCGCGTCTGCGGCTTCCGAACGTTCGAATTCAGCAAAAATATCTAGGACAACGTCGGTCTCAGCAGGCGGGATCTCCTCGCTAGTGTCCAAATTGGCGTCGGTTGCGGGGGGGATGTCTACGGGTATTGGATCAGTCTCAAGCCTAGGGGCGATCGCCGGAAGGTCTGAAGAATCCGGCTCCGGCAACGGCTGCCATTCGGTCGCGTTGAAGGCATCGAGCACATCCCGATCCAACTGATCAGAATCCAGCTCAAACGATGAACCTAAATCCTCGTCAAAGTCCTCATCCGGCTCATTGAATCGGGGTACGTCATCTCGGCTAGGGGCGATCGCCTCTGTCTGCTCCCCTTGATCAACATCAGAGCCGAAATCTAAGTTCTCTGTAGAGCCAATGTCAGAGATCGCATCCGTGGGGAATTCATCCGCTAAGGTCGCATCCGTAGTCAAATCACTGCCTAATGTCGTATCCGTAAGGGACTCATCCGGATTCAGAGCGGATGTAGCGAGGACAGGTTCTGGGAAGCGATCAACGTCAGGCGAACGATTGACAGGAATCTCAACCCCCTCCCTATCGCCCTCGTCTACTAATGGAGGTGTTTCTAGATCGGGCGATCGCTCCTCCCCTAATCCAGACCCGATCGAAGGTTCTGCCAATGCCTCTGGGACTGTCGGCACCGGAACCAGGGGCGGAATCGGCAAATGGGGGAACGATCGCCGATCGGGATGCAGATCAAAAACGCCAGACGCATAGACTTGGTTACTGCCCGTCACCCGCAGAAACAGCTCCATTTGCGGATTTTCGTTTTCCGCTAACCAGCGATGGCTCGAAGCGGGGGGATGGTTTTCTAGCGTGGTTTGGAGAACGCGCGCAATGGCCTGTTCATCGGGCATTTCGCGGGATGAATGCTGCACCAGCACCAGCAGCTTATGGCTCATCTGCATGCAAAACACCTGGATCGGGGCAGACTGCGGAAAGTGCGATCGCAGCAAGGTCTGCAAATCCAGCGATAAATCCCGAAGATTATGAAGTTGAGAATCAAGAGCCATTTGCGCGTGCTGCCACAGACAGATCGGGGGTCAAGTGATTAGAATTGCAAGTGAGCTACACTTCACCAGACGGATAAGGTGCGCGCCTTTCAACACCAATGCATATTTTAATCGTTGAGGATGAGCCCGAAATTAGCCAGTTGATCCAGCTCTATCTTGAAAAAGAAGGCTTTAATTGCCGCGCCTGTCGGGATGGAGAAACAGCCCTCCAAGTTTTTCAGGAAATCCAGCCGGATTTAATCGTCCTCGATCTCATGCTGCCCAAGCTCGATGGCCTAGAGGTTTGTGCCCGCATCCGCCAAAAGCCAGGAGCAAAAGACCCCTACATCTTAATGCTGACGGCTCGCGGCGAAGAAATGGATCGGATTATTGGCCTCTCCACCGGAGCCGATGATTACCTGATCAAGCCCTTTAGCCCGCGTGAACTGGTGGCACGGGTGCGGGCATTGCTGCGGCGTACCCTGCGCCAAGGGGGGCAAACGCCTGTGTATCAAACGCCTCACTTTTCGGTGGATGTCGATCAGCGCACCGCCCAACGTCAACTCGATGACCAAGATCCAGAGGTGCTGGACTTGACCACCCTAGAGTTTGACCTCCTCAGCATGTTCGTCAACTATCCAGGTCGGGTCTGGAATCGGTCGCAAATTATTGAAAAACTGTGGGGCAACGACTTTTACGGGGATGAACGGGTTGTGGATACCCACATTGCCCGTCTCCGCAAAAAGATTGAGCCCGATCCGGCCCATCCCAGCTTTGTCAAAACCGTGATCGGGGTGGGCTATAAGTTTGAAGATGGCCAATCATTGGGATGAACCTGTGGCAAAAGTAGGACTACAATCTCGCCTGTTCATATCCCACATTGCCGTGATGGTGGTGGGACTGATCACCCTCATTGTCATCGGCAAAATTTCCTCACCCCGCTTTTTTGTGCTGTACCTCCAGCGGATTGAGCATCAAGCGGTGGGCGGGTACACTATTCGCCAGGTGCGGGGAGAACTGGTTCAAAGTTTTGAGTATGCTTGGGTGCGGGGAGCCCTGTGGTCCGTCGTTCTGGGAGCTTCGGGAGCGGCAGCGATGAGCTACTGGTCGTCCAAACGGATCATGAAACCGCTGGAAAAACTGGAAGACGTCACCCAACGGTTTGCGGCTGGCGAGATGGATGCGCGGGTTCCGCCGAGCGAAATTTGGGAACTGGATCGGCTGGCCTCCAGCTTTAACCGGATGGCGCGTGAACTGGAAAACGTAGAGCAGCGGCGGCGAGACCTAGTCAGTGACCTCACCCACGAACTCCGCACCCCCTTGACAGTGGTCGAAGGTTACTTGGAAGGACTGGCCGACGGTACGATTGACGCGAACGGTGAAGTTTATGGACGATTAGTGCGGGAAACCAACCGCATGCGGCGTTTAGTCGATGACCTGCAAGAACTCTCAAAGCTGGAAGCCGGGTATTTACCGATTGAGGCGCGATCGCTCGACCTCTACCCCTTGCTGTCCAATATCGTGAAGCGCTTTTCCGATCAGCTCATTGCCGAAAATAGTCCGGTTTTGACCCTAGACTATCCACCCACCACGCCAAAGGTGTTTGCCGATCCAGAGCGGGTTGAGCAAATTATGGTGAACTTGGTAGGAAACGCATTGCGCTACACGCCTGCAGGTTCGATTACGGTTCGAGTTATGTCTACCCCCAGCGAAGTCTGGATTGCGGTCATTGATACGGGACAGGGGATTGCACCAGAGGATTTGCCCCATGTGTTTGAGCGCTTTTGGCGAGCAGATCGATCGCGCGATCGCGCCTCTGGGGGTACGGGGATTGGTCTTGCCATTTCTCAACGGTTGGTGGAGCTGCAGAGGGGAACCATCGAAGTGGCAAGCGAGGTGGGGTGCGGTACAACGTTCCGATTTTCCTTGCCTGTGGCCTAGGGTGGAATGGTGATGACGCCATTGGTTGCCGCATTGAGAAAACTCTGCGATCGCAATTCCCATTAACCAGAGGCACGGATCGTCAAATAAAAGAAAAACTTATAACTTGCATTTGACATTGCATTTCAAATCCAGGCTGGCAAGCGCAAAAATCTATCCATTCTAGGATAGATTTAAATACATAAAGATTCGAGTCTTGATAGATATGGGTCTATTGAAGGTGGTGCGGGACAGCCACACTTTCCGGCCCTGTTCAAAGAGCGGCCATCTCTGAAAACCCTATCGATGGGGTTTTGCGTAGCGCCTGCGATGAGAGGTGACACGCTTCACCCTTACTCTTTAAAGCCACATATCACAGTAATTACCCCTCGTTAGAAGAGGCGGAAGGAGGTATTCGTGGATTTCCTGTTCAATTTTCTGATGGACTTCGTTAAGCAGTTGCAGTCCCCAACACTCAGCTTTCTGATTGGCGGCATGGTGATTGCCGCTCTCGGTAGCCAACTGCAAATTCCAGAGTCGATTTGTAAGATCATCGTTTTCATGCTGCTGGCCAAAATCGGTCTGAACGGTGGTATTGCGATCCGCAATTCCAACCTAACGGAGATGATTTTACCCGCACTATTTTACCCGCACTATTTTCTGTATTAATAGGGATTCTTGTTGTATTCATCGCGCGCTATACATTGGCCAAGATGCCGAAGGTCAAAACCGTGGATGCGATCGCGACCGGGGGGTTGTTTGGTGCTGTGAGTGGCTCTACCATGGCCGCCGCCCTGACGCTCCTGGAAGAGCAAAACTTCCAATACGAAGCATGGGCTGGCGCACTCTATCCCTTCATGGATATCCCAGCGCTCGTAACGGCAATTGTGGTGGCTAACATCTATATCAACAAGAAGAAGAGTGTAGCTACTTACACCAGCATGGAGGAGGCTTTCAGCAAGCAGCCCGTTGCGGCAGGCGATTATCCCAGCAGTCGTCAGGAGTATCGCAGCATGCAGCAGAGCCCTACGAATAATCGGGTTAAGATATGGCCGATTATTGAAGAAAGTCTCCAGGGGCCTGCCCTATCGGCCATGTTGCTCGGCGTTGCCATTGGCCTGTTCGCCCGGCCGGAAAGTGTCTTTGAAAGCTTCTACGAGCCTCTGTTCCGCGGTCTGCTTTCGATCCTGATGCTGGTCATGGGTATGGAAGCGTGGTCAAGGATTGGCGAACTGCGCAAGGTGGCTCAGTGGTACGTTGTATATAGTGTGGTGGCCCCTATAGTGCATGGGTTCATTGCCTTCGGTCTCGGCATGGTTGCCCACTACGCAACAGGATTCAGCCTGGGCGGTGTCGTAGTTCTCGCCGTCATCGCTGCATCGAGTTCAGACATTTCAGACCCACCTACGTTGCGAGCTGGTATCCCGTCGGCCAATCCCTCCGCCTACATCGGTGCCTCCACCGCCATCGGTACACCCATTGCGATCGGCTTGTGTATACCGCTCTTTCTTGGGCTTGCCCAGGCCATAGGTGGCGGCTAATCCCAAGCCGGGGGCAGTCTGTCGTGCTTCCCTTGGCTCGGCGGGCTAAGCAGATCAACATATTAAGATCAATTACGTAGCGAAGGAGGTACAACATGGCCAAGCCAGCTAAAAAGCTTGTCATTGTCACAGAAAAGATTCTGCTGAAAAAGATCGCTAATATTATCGATGGATCCGGAGCAACGGGTTACACGGTGGTGGAGACTGGCGGTAAAGGGAGTCGCAACGTGCGCTCGTCGGGACAACCTAATGTTTCTGACACGACGGCAAATATCAAGTTC
>JACYMB010000062.1 GCA_015272205.1 Synechococcales cyanobacterium T60_A2020_003
CAGGGGTTGTGGGTGCAGTCGGTGCGGCACGCCGTTGGCAACGCCAAGGTGGTCAAGTAGCTGCGTTTCTGGCATTGGATGGCTGGGGCGTTCCGCTCTGCGAAGCGTTTCCGGTTTACCGATTTAGCCATGATTACTTTACCCATTGGAGTTCCGGACTTTTGGGACAGGGCGATCGCAGCTTTTATGCCGATCCGCCCGTCGCCCATTTAGCGTTATGGCGATCGCCTCAGGAGGTCATGGGCTATTTTACGGGTATGGCTCAACGGTGTAGCGCTGCCGATGCGGTGACGGACATTCTAGCGAGTCATCACGTTTGATATCCAGACCTAGCCTAACTCCGATGCCTCTAGCGCTAATAGTCCCTGGAGTGCCTGGTGGAGTTCGTCAACGGAGGTTGTGGCCGTTCCAAACTGACGCACCACTAAGCTGGCGGCCAAGTTTCCTAAAACTGCGGCATCCCACACGGATGCCCCTAACGCGAGGGCAATGGTGAGCGCGGCGGCTACCGTATCCCCTGCGCCCGTCACGTCAAACACATCAGTTCGGTTGAATGCCGGAATGTGTTGCGGTGCATCGGTTGGGTCAAAAATGCTCATTCCCTGTTCGCCTCGGGTAATCAGCATATACTTTGCTTGGGTGAGATCCAACAGAGATTGGCCTGCTTCCAGGAGGGCGGGTTCGGTGGCGATCGCAAACCCTGCGGCTAACTCCGCTTCGGGCAAGTTGGGCGTAAAAATCGTTGCCCCCGCATAGCGATGCAGATCTTTTTGGGTATCCACCACCACCAGAGGATGCTCCAACGCGGCATCAATCACGGGTTGGGTGAGGGCACCGTCGCCATAGTCCGAACAGATCACCGCATCAACTTGGCCGATTTGACTCCGAATATACGCGGCAAGATGCTCTTGCAATTCTAGACTAGGCAACGCATCCGACTTTCGATCCACCCGCACAATTTGCTGCGTTACGGACTGGCGGGCATGGCCTGAAATGCGGGTTTTGGTGACAGTGGGGCGATCGCCATCCACCAAAATTCCCTGGGTGTCGATGGAGGCTGCCTCAAAAATGTGCCGGAGCGCTTCGCCTTGGCTATCATTCCCGACCAGACCCACCGCTTTCACCTGAGCGCCCAGTTTTGCCACGTTGTAAACCGCATTTGCACCGCCGCCCGGAACCTGGCGCGTAGACTCATGGCGCAAAATCAGCACCGGAGCCTCCCGCGATACCCGCTCCACTTGTCCCGTCAGGAACTCATCGACAGTGAGGTCGCCCACGATTAAAATTCGCGCCTGGTGAAAGCGGTCGAGCAACTGATGCAGACGCTCTGCGGACGCTTCAAGGTGGAAAAAAAACGGAGCGCTAGGTGCCATATGTCCTTATCTGGAGCGATCGCCATGGTGTCAAAGAGTCGAGATTTTCAGAGCTTGAACGGATGACCACCCTATCTCGGTTGGTTCGCATTTCCCCACTCTGTGCCAAAACCCCGCTTTAGTGTACACCGTTCGTTGAATGCAGGGGTGAATGCGTTGCCCGAATGTCCCAGACTTGCGATCGCCCCTATCCCTCCTTCGGGTGCTGTCGAGGCAGGAATCGGTTTGCCAGACTGGTAAAAAGACGGCACCACTGCCAATCCGGCAACCGTAGTACAGGATACAGTCCCCCTTAAAAGAACCCTATAAGGTGGCGTGAAGACAAAAATATTAAATTTTGTTTGCAGACCAAGCATGAGGAGACATCTTATGCATCAGAACGCTCTCGATCTATTCCAAATCCTGGTTCAAGTCGGTGCGACCCCCGGAGAAGATTTTTCGTTCAACACGGAGGACGGAACCTGTGCCCTATCCGAACGAGCGTACGCACTTTTGCGGGAGGCCTACCCTGACATTGACTGGGGGAACTGTGCGACCGTTTCAGAGCGGGATATCAATCAGGCGATCGCCGCTGTTCATGACCACCTAGACGTTGACTTTGTGAATCGATTGCTGGATCGGATTCCATTACGATTACAGCAGTTGTCTGATGAAAAAGCAGCTTGGTACCTTCTCCATGTATTGGATGGCGTAGAGTTGAGAACCGGAATCCCCATCTACGACCTGTTGCTGGACCGTCTGCCGCTGCATGACCAGGTTCAGCTTGCCCAGAGCTTGAGCCATATCCCCAATGCTGTGCCCTGCGGCGAGTGGATGGTTGATTTAGTGTTTGCGGCGGGTGGCTATCCAGACGATATCTCCCTGGAATGGGATGAAGCCGTTTTGACCGAGCGGGGCATGCGGCTATTGGCAAGCGTTTGGGCTGGCGAGCAAAATCTTTTTGAGGAACTAGCCAGAAGTGCCGCCTAGCCTGTAATGTAGGGGCTTGTACTGACCATGAAATGACGCCATGATTACGGTCAAGCTCAAACTATTCGCGGCGTATCAGGATGCCTTTGGAGTTCCAGAGCTGAGTTTAGACGTTCCAGAGGGTACTTCTGTTTCCAATCTGCGCGATCGCCTGATTCAAGAGCACCCAGAACTCGCTCAGTGGAAGGACGTGACTCGGTTTGGCATCAATCTGGAGTTTGTTCCGCCCGAAACGCTCCTCAACGACGGGGATGAAGTTGTTTTGATTCCGCCAGTCAGTGGTGGTTAACCCAAAACGACTTGCCAAACCCCGAGCGTGAGCAGGGCGATCGCCCCATGCTGCGGCAACATATTTCGGAGGGGCTGACGCGCAATCTTTTGGGTCAGAACCACGCTGAGGAATGCCGTTCCCAGAAGCGTTACCCCCTGCAAAAAGAGGATTACGGCTGGGTCGGTAACGATCACCGGAAGTCCTTCGCCAGTAAAGCCAAAAGTCGCCAGCGTTACGGGTAGCACCCGCCCCATTTCATTCAGTCCCAAGTCTAGATAATGAGCCAGATTACATCCCAAAACTAAGGGCAAATAACCATAGGCCAACTCCACAAACGATCGGGGCTTGAGAGACTGATTGACTAGGCGGATTAGACCGTAAGCTGCCAACACCACAAGGGCTGGAATGACCAAGGCGATCAGGGATAGTCCCGTATGGATGCCAAACTGCGATAGGAGCGATCGCGGCACAAATCCTAATTGTTCCAGCCCCTCCGGAATGCGGTGGAGGAAGACTGCCCCGAATAAAAGCAGGAGAAGCGCCACTTCGTAGCTTGTCGCTTGGTGGGTTGTCCATAGCTCAATCCCCGGTGGCCGTAAATTCAGTTCCACCGACCGATGCGGGCAGGCTTTCAGACAGGTCATGCACAGCACACAGTTGCGATTGTCGGTGAGTTGGGCTGGATGGGAGTAGACCGGACATCCTCCGGTTTCCATGCCATCCCCCTTTTGGGGGCCACCTTTATAACACTGATACGTCGTACAACTAGCCGCACAAATTCCCTGCTGTGCCCGCAGTTCAATGATCGCTAGTTTAGCGAATAGCCCATTCATGCCCCCAATCGGACAAAGATATCGACACCAAAAACGACGCTCGAACAGAGCCGAAAAAATCATGGCTCCAGCGGTAATCAGGAGGAGCAGGCAAGCCGATAGGTAGGCTGTGTTTTCCAAATTCCACAACTCTTCCCACAACAGAATCAGCGCAAATAGGCCGAACATAAACCAGCCTCCCCATCGATCCGCCTGCTGCCGGGGCCAAGGGCGGAGCTGTCCGGGAAATAGCTTTAGCGACAGCCATTGTGTGACTTCCCCGTAGATCATAAAAGGGCAAAAGGCACACCAAATTCGCCCTAAAAACGGGAATGCTATTAAAATCAACGGCCACCACCACGCCCAAAAGAGGTTCAGCGCAATGTTGCGATCGCGCGACTGAGGGCCAAAGATCAGGAGGGCAACCACGAGAGCAAAGGCCGTCAGAGTCACCCCATAGTTAATGCGATCGGGATACCACGGGCTGCGGAGAAAACGCCATAGCTGGGGATAGGCATTCAGCAAGTTAACTCGGAATCGACGCCCCTTCGGTTCGGATACCCAGAAGATCTCTTCCGTTAAAACAGATGCACAATCGCTTTGGAGAATGGCGCGTTCCACCATGGATTCCAGTTCGGATAAGTTGCCTGGAAAGTCGTAGCCCTGTAGTCGTCGTAGAGCTTCTGGCGAGATGGTCGGGCGATGTAAACCTTTTGCACGACAAAATAAGCTGATGTAGTAGTTAACCTGCGCTTCAATATCGGCCTTCCGAACGCGCAACGGGGGCACTCGGATCACTCGCAGACGTGGGCAGTGCTCCAGGGCGGGAATCTTGCGCTCGGAGTTCATGATAATGCGAGCTTGCGATCGCTGCGGTTGCGGGGACGGTTGCCCCTCACGCCCAATGCGCGTATATTCTCCGGTTTCTAGAAGGTGAACAAGCTTATCCCATAGGGCTTTAGGAAAATCTTGCACATTATTTAACAACAACGTCCCTTCGCCCAAGGCTTCGATGAGTCCCGGCTTGCCCCCCTCACGCCCAAATAGATCCGCACCACTGACCTGAAGGGTGTCGCAATTGACCTTAATCATGGGCTGTTTGCGATCGCCCGATCCGAAGTGAATCAGCGCTGCGATGTTGTCTTTTTCAAGTCCTGGTTCTCCAAAAATCAGCACGGGTTGGCGATCGCCCGTGGCCTTTTTAATGTCCTGCCGCAAGCGCACCGCATAGCGACTAGAACCGATCACCCCTCGGCGCACTTTCGGTACTACGTACGGACGCAACACAATCTGCCGTTCCTGCTCAAAGGCAAGCTGGGATTCCACCTGACTCAGCTCTGCGGCGAGTTGCTGGGAAAAATTGCGGCTGATTTCGGGATACTGCTGAACTATCTCATCAAGGCGATCGCGCTCTATAGTCCACAACTCGCAGTCCGTCAGCGTAATTAACGTTTGCTCTGCAGGTTGATGGAGTAGCAGTTCTTTTAGGTACAGGACTGCCCCCGGTAGCCAACTGATGGCTTGGGCGGCACTATTTGCGCTAGTGCGATAACTTTCTAAGTGCCCAGACTTAAGGACGTAGAGTGCAGTGGGGGGTGTATCTTCCAAACCCAGCCGACGATTTTCTTTAACTTGCTCGATGTGGAGGGCAGAGGCGATCGCCTGCAACGCCTCCGTCGATAAGGTCTCAAACAGCGTATTCTGCGCCAACCATGCGGCAATTTCCGGGAGATCCATCGCTTGTCCTCAAGAACGCAGCGCTAGTTTTATAGCAATCCTGAAGATGGGTACTTGCTGCACCTCTCCTCAAATATTACCCGTCATCCTCTAGGAAGAGCTCTATCGGATTGACGATTAATCGGACAATACATCCACCGTTTCCGCTGGGCCGTTCGATGCCTTTCCGTTAAAGTAATACTCCAACACCTGTTTGACCATCGGTGCGGCCACTTTACCACCACCACCACCGGAATTCTCCGCAAAGGCGACAACCACAATTTCAGGGTTATCGGCAGGCGCATAGGCTCCAAACCACGCATGGGAAAGACGGGGTGGATCTTCTGCTGTTCCACTCTTGCCTGCCATGGGAGGCAGGGTCGATACATTTAGCGCTGTCCCTGTCCCGTAGGTGATCACATCCCGCAGTCCTCGCTTCAAAACCTCAAGGGTCTCTGGGCTGATATCTAAGGACTCTTTCCAAGCATCGGGCGATCGCCCGTCTTTTAATAAATGGGGGGTGACGAGGTATCCGCCATTAGCAGGTACCGCAAACATGAGTGCAACCTGCAACGGTGATGCCTGCATATAGCCTTGACCGATAGACATATTGATGGTATCTCCTTGATACCAAGGTTCGCTGAGTTCCAAAAGCTTCCATTGCTCGTCAGGAACCAACCCTGGCGACTCCTCATCCGCCAGTTCAATCCCCGTTTTCTCACCAAAACCGTAGCGCCGCGTCCACTGGATCAAGGGCTTTTCGCCCATAGCCATAGCCGTCTGGTAGAAGAAGGTATCGCTACTGAAGGCCATCGCCCCTTCAAATCCGAGAGGCCCAAAGCCTGCCCGGTTCCAGTCCCAAAATTCGATGCCCCCCGCTTGAATATAGGGAAACGTGGGCAGTACGGTGCCGATGGGAAACGTGCCCGATTCGATCGCCGCCGTTGTGGTCACAATTTTGAAAGTACTGGCAGGCGGATAGCCCTGTAAGGCGCGGTTAACGAAGGGAAACTCCATGCTTTGCAGACGTTCCCACTGCTCGTTCGAAATGTAAGTGGAAAAAATATTGGGGTCGAAGGTAGGGCGACTGACCATCGCGAGAACTTCGCCATTGCGCGGATCAAGGGCGACAATGGCTCCCATGCGATCGCCCAATGCTGCTTCTGCAGCCTTCTGGAGGTCTAGATCCAGGGTAAGCTGCACATCGTTGCCCGCCTGGGGATCCCGCCTGCCCAAAATGCGCAGCACCTGTCCCATGCTGTCTACTTCGACTTGTTGCCCTCCCCACTCACCGCGCAAACGATCCTCAAAGGCGGCCTCTACTCCCATCTGTCCAACAATGTCGCCTAGCCGATAGCCGTCGTCTGCCCGATGCACAAGTTCTTCGTCACTCAGCTCTCCGGTGTAGCCCAACACGTGAGCCGCCAGATCGCCGTTGGGATAATACCGCTCGGCTTCACCTTCAACCTGAACCCCATTCAATTCTGAACTGAGTTCCGCAAGGGTTGTAAGCTGGCTGGGGCTAATGCCGCGTGCAATGCGAAGCAAGAACGGAGACGTATACCCCGCTTGTTCCAGGCGTTCTTCAATATCACGGGGTGGAACGTTCAAAATCGTGGCAAGTCGTTCTAAGATTGGCTGCCATTCGTCTTCGGTATTAGCAATGGGCCACAAAAAGACGGAGTACGATAATCGGCTGCCTGCGAGTAGCCGTCCCCGTCGATCTAAAATTTTGCCCCGCTCAGGCTGCTGGGGAATCAAGCGAATGCGATTGGTATCCGCTAGCTGACGATTATGATTTCCGTTGATCAGTTGGAGTTGGGCTAGGCGAGTGCCCATACCACCCAGTAACAGCACGCTAATCACGACCATAATCGTTAATGCCTGATACTGTCGGCCAACGGTGCGATCGCTCCGCTTTTGGGGGGAGGAAGGATACTGTAGAATCACCATAAACCCGTCTTACTTGCTCACTTCACTAGAAGGCGTTGCATCCACATCTCGACCTTAAGCAATTTTTAAAAATCATAAAACATTAGTCTACCGTATTGCTTCAAGAGTGATCGTCTTCACGGGCGTTCGATAACGAGGACTGATGGGCGGATTCGGACACTGTCACGCTAGACGCAAAGCAGTACTGGTTTTTGCCAAGCTGCTTCGCTTGATACATGGCTGCATCAGCATGGGCTAGCAACTCCTCGATCGTTTGGCTATCGGCGGGATAGAGGGCGATACCGACGCTTGTCGTCACATGAATCGCTTGTTCTTCAATGGCGAAGGTTTGACCGAGAGTCTGCAAGATTTTATCGGCAACACGTACGACATTTTGAGCCTCGGCGATCGCCGGAAGCAACACCACAAATTCATCACCGCCGAGGCGTGCAACCGTGTCACTGCCACGTAAACATCCCAATAGCCGCTGTGCTACGGCTTTGAGCAGCAAATCTCCCATACGGTGACCGTGGGTATCGTTGACTTGCTTAAATCCGTCTAGGTCGAGGAACAGTAACGCAACGTATTTTTGATGGGTTTCCGCTAATTTAAGTGCTTCAGTCAGCATGGTTTCTAGGGCAGCACGGTTTGGCAATCCCGTCAGCGGATCATGAAACGCAATTTGCCGAAGTTGATCCCCTGCCCGCCGCAATTTGGCGTTGGACTGAGCCAGCTCAGCGGTGGTGCGCCGCAGTTCTTCCTCCATGCGTTTGCGCTCTGTAATGTCATGAATGACGCCGACGAGGAAAAGGTTCCCCGCCGAGTCTCGGTGGAGCGATCGCTTGGTCGCAATGCAGTAGGTGAATCCGTTGGCATTGGTAAACTCTTCCTCACTTTCTTGCTCCGTTTCCTTCTGAAAAGTCAGCCGATCCTGTTCCCAAAAGAGGTCAGCTTGGTGAGCAGGCAAAACGTCGTACTCCGATTTCTCGATTAAGATTTGAGTGGGATGCCCAATCAGTTGACCGTATGCCTCATTCAGCACAATCCAACGGTGATTTACATCTTTGACGAAAATGGGATCGGGGATAGTGTTAATCACCGAACTCAAAAACTCCTTAGATTTTTGTAACTCTTCGCGAAGATGAGCCAGATAGGCAATGATCGCCAGGGTTGAGCCCGTTAAGGTCAAGAGCGGTGGCACCACCGGAACCCACAACCCTCCGACAAACGCCAGATAGCAACCTGCAACCAATCCCACACTAAGTGCCGTCGTTGCTCCCAAGGTTTTGATCGGCGATCGCAGCATCCAGCCCACACCACTACCCACGACTGACCAAACAATAATCCAAAGCACTTCACCGCCCCAGCCCCACGTCGCCAAGACTGGGCGATCGCCCAACGCATTATCTAAAAGCTGGCTCAGAAATTCGGCTTGGAGCTGCACACCCGCCATTCGTTCAGCAGAACGCTGATTCCCACCACTGTAGGGAGTTAAAACAAAATCTTGCAAGCTATCAGCAGTTGAACCGATGAGAACAATGCGATCGCGCAGTAGAGCAGCATCCTGACTCGGATCCTGTTGCAAAAACTCACTGATGGAAATCGTGTCAAACTGTCGTTGACGGTAATTCGCAAACACCTGATATCCTTGGGTATCGGCATCAATATAAGGGCCTGCATTGGGCTGTAAAGGCGGAAAAATGGACTGGCCTAACTGCAAAATATTGGGATCGCGAGCCGACGGCTTGGGACGAATACCCTGGGGCTGTAAATAAAGCTGCGCCAGTTGGAGGGAAAAACTGGTTTTAGCGACACCGTCCAGCGTCCAGTACAGAATCATCCGCCGAACTTTGCCATCGGCATCGATCACAATGTTGTTAAACCCAATCTGGTTTCGGCTATCCAAGGCATTCGGTGCATCTACGCCGGGACTTTCCATATCTGGAAGTTTTTCAATGCCGATTAACATAGGTGTGGTTTCCAATAGGCGAGTCAGTTCAGCATGCCCAGGCTCGTTGGGAAGCTCACGATAGATATCTAACCCAATCGCCTGCGGTTGCGCCGCCTTAATCTTATTAATGAGCTCAACCAGAACTGCATCGGATAACGGCCACTTCCCAAGTTGTTTGATGTCCTCGTCACTAATGCTGATGATGGTAATCCGGTCATCGTTTTTAGGGGTAAGTTGCCACCGGAAAAATTGATCCAGTACCGCGAGTTCCAGAGGTTCCAAAAAACCTAGGATTCGCAGCAGGAGCACACATCCGGCTACACCAAATGCGGTTGTCCAAACTCGCCGACCTCGTCTCAGCCAGTGCCGTAGGTCTACTCTCAACCGAGTGGGTTGTTTTTTTGACTGCATTGTAATAATCGCGATCGATAACGGAACTTAGCGTCTCTATTCAGCACAATCTGAAGTATGCGGATACTGACGAGAGCTGTCTCAATGTTCCGCCCTTTACCCTAGCTTGCCCTGTTTCACAAACAATACTGCAACCCTGACCCTAGGTACCATACATGGATGTACGTTTCAAGTCTTGCGCTTGAGCTTAGCTCTAAAAGCTCGGTTGGTCATACAGGGAGATTATCTGCAACTCCTTCTTCTTTGACCTGTCTTTGAGCTGAACGATGCACCGGAAGCCGGATATCTCCTTTGGTGAGGGTCATGTTCCGAGACCCACAGACTAGCCCAACGCCAAGAAGACCGTTACCCACTGACTCAGGAACTCTGCCCACTATTCTCTATATGCGTCTCCATATACGCCGATCGCCCTGATTGGTCGGCCTAAATTTGCATAGCCATTTGCACTAGCTGCGATCGCTCCAAGAGCTAGAATACCTAACCGCTAGGAAATACCAAGCAAAGTACTTCTACTGATTATTGCCCAAGGGTAGATTGAGCCATGGGAAAGCGAGCAAGGGGCTGCGGGATAGAGATGCTAAAGGACGATTGATACCCTGAGAGAAAGATCGCAACCAGCGTAATGG
>JACYMB010000063.1 GCA_015272205.1 Synechococcales cyanobacterium T60_A2020_003
ATCCCGCCTTTGAAACGGATATCTATGAGGCGATCGCCCCTCGTCAGGTGGTCGCTGCCCGAAACAGTTTTGGCGGCACGGGCTTTGATCAGGTGCGTATAGCCTTGGAATCGGCGCGATCGCGCATGGCGGAAACCTAGGCGATCGCCCACAGTATACGAACTAGGGACAACACAGTATGAAAGCAGTAGTGATGACAGCACCGGGGAATCCCAATGTGCTGAAAATGCAGGACGTTCCCATGCCCGAACTACGGGGCGATCGCGATGTGTTGGTGCGGCTGGTGGCGGCGGGGGTGAATCCCATTGATACCAAGGTGCGATCGCGCGGCACGTTTTACCCGGATTACGACTCCGCCATTCTGGGATGCGATGGAGCAGGTGTCATTGAGGCGATCGGCGCATCGGTAGAGGGCTTTAGCATCGGCGATGAGGTGTACTTTTCCCAGGGTGGCTTGGGTGCGCCGGGGGGAAATTATGCCGAGTACACCGTCGTGGATTCTCGATTTATTGCCCCTAAACCGAAGTCGATCGGCTTTGCAGAGGCCGCCGCTTCACCCCTCGTGCTGTTAACAGCATGGGAAGCCCTGGTTGACCGGGCAAGGTTGCAATCCGGACAGCAAGCCTTCATTCAAGCCGGGGCGGGCGGCGTGGGTCATGTGGCGATTCAGCTTGCCCACAACATCGGTGCGACGGTGTGTACAACGGTGAGCAACGAGGAAAAAGCGGAATTTGTAGAATCTTTGGGTGCCGATCAGTCGATTCTGTATCCCCAAACGGATGTGGTGGATGCCGTGCTGTCCTGGAGTGGCGGCGGCGTGGATGTGGCCTTTGACACCCTTGGCGGACGGTCTTTCTCGCAGTGTTTTGCCGTCACCAACGTGTACGGCGATGTAGTGACGCTTCTGGCTCCCGATGCCGAAACCGACTGGAAAACCGCACGCGATCGTAACCTCCGCGTCAGCTATGAACTGATGCTCACCCCCCAACTGAAGGGAATGGTAGAGGCTCAACAGCACCAAGCCCATATTTTGCGCCAGTGTGCAGCTCTCATCGATCAGGGCAAACTCCAGATCCACGTCAGCCACCAACTGCCCCTCGCGGAGGCTGCCGAAGCCCACCGCCTGATCGAGCAGGGATCAACTACGGGCAAGATTGTGCTGATGATCTAGCGAATTCAGCATTTGATCGGCACAATAGAACCACATCGGCTGTTTTGGAGAGCGGAGGTTTCCCTATGCAATCCCTTTCTGCGCCCACTCTCGCACCCGGTCAGTTGCGTCGGGTTCATCATGTCGCCTTCAACGTGAAGGATATGCAGACATCGCGCTATTTTTATGGAACGGTGTTGGGATTACATGAACTGACGGGCGACGAGGTTCCGTCAACGCTGGTGTCGCTAGTTCGTGAGGGAAAAGTCGCCAACTTTGTCACCCCAGACGGGACAGTGATCGATCTCTTTTGGGAACCGGACTTAGACCCGCCCGCCTCCGACCCAACCCAGCAGTTTACCCGTGCCAACCATCTAGCGTTTGACATTGATCCGGCATACTTTGAAGAGGCGATTGCCGTTCTCCAGGCTCATCATGTCCAGATTGATCATGGCCCTGTCACGCGCCCCACAGGACGAGGCATTTATTTTTACGACCCCGATGGATTTTTGATCGAAATTCGCTGTGATCCAGGCTAAGTTATCACCCTTGTAGCACAGTTGGTTCAACCCAAGGATTCGTCTTCGCAGGCGCAGGCTGTAACTGGACGGGTAGTTCTATGGAAAATCGCGTTCCATCCTGGGGTGAGGACTGGAATTCCAAAGTTCCCCGGTGTTTGTCCACAACAATTTGCTGACTAATCGAGAGTCCTAATCGGTTCCTTTCCCGGCAGGTTTGGTCGTGAAAAAGGCATCAAAGATTTTTTGTTGTACCTCTAGGGGAATGCCAGGGCCATTATCCGCAATTTCAATACGGGCGCGATCGCCCCAGGGAGCCAGAATCGGGTTACTTTGCACCACGCTGGTTGTAATACGAATTTCAGGATGAGTGACTTGGCGTTGCTCAAAGGCCATCTCTAGGGCATCAATGGCGTTGCTAATCAGGTTCATAAACACCTGGTTAATCTGACTGGCATGGCATTCTACCAAGGGCAGTTCCCCATAGTTCCTCACAACCTTAATCGCCGGGGCATCCGGCTTGGCTTTGAGGCGATTCTGCAGAATGAGCAGCGTACTTTCCAGACCTTCGTGGAGATCGACGGGTTTAGTCTCGGCCTCGTCAATCCGTGAAAAGTTCCGCAGAGACAGCACAATTTTACGAATGCGATCGGCTCCCAGTTTCATGGAGTCCATGAGACGGGGTAGATCCTCCTGAAGAAACTCTAGGTCAATAGCTAACACTCCGATAGCGCGAGTCACAAATTTCCATCAAGTCAAGACAATAGCGATCGCTGCCTCAATGTTCGATAATCAACCCACAGGCCAAAATCTCTAAGGCAGCGCGATCGCACGCTCCGGGTTGCCCCAAGGCATCCCGCATCCGTTGGTAATCCTGGGTTAGGCTTTGCCGATGTTCGGGTTGGAGAAGCTCTAGCGCGGTTTGGGCGATCGCCTCTGGTGTAGCCGCATCCTGAAGAAACTCCGGCACGATCGACTCCATTAGCACAATGTTGGCAGGGGACATGAAGGGAATGCTGAACTTGAGAATAGTGGTCGCAATCCAGGCTGTGACTGGACTCACCCGATACACCACCACCTGGGGCACATTCATCAACGCTAATTCTAGATTTACCGTTCCCGATTTGGTCAGAGCCAGATCTGCGGCGGCGATCGCCTGCTCCGAGATGTTCACTATCGTTGCCTGCAATCCATAGTCTCGAATGGCGGCCTCAATCGCCGGACGATAGGTTTCCAACGATAAGGGAATCCAAAACCGAACCTCTGGGCGCTGGGCTTGAATCTGCTGGGCTGCAGCAAACATCACTGGCATCAGATATTTAATCTCTTGCCGTCGCGAGGCCGGAATGAGGGCGATCGCCAGTTGATCCGCATCTATTCCTAACTGATTTCGCGCCTCAGCTCGCGTGGGCCAATGCTCCACTCGATCCAGCAAGGGATGACCCAACCAAGTCACATTCGCACCGTGCTTAGAGTAGTAACGGGCTTCCTCTGGAAAAATTGCCAAAAGGCGATCGCTCATCTCCACAATTCGCTGCGTGTTGCGAAGACTCACCGACCACACCCACTCCTGGGGACTGATGTAGTAAACCATCGGTACCCCTGGAAACTGCCGCCGAATAAATCGGGCAATCCTTACATTGGCTCCAAAGTAATCAATCAACACCACCACATCGGGCGGATGATCGCGCAAGTAGGCTTCTACCCGACGCTGCAAGAGCACCGTGGGCAAAATGAAGGGCAACGTTTCCAATAAGCCCACCGAGCCGATCGCACTCGTATTTTCGAGAAGGGTGGCTCCGGCAGCCTTCATGCGATCGCCCCCCAAGGCAATAATCTCTAGGTCAACGTCGTGTTTGGACGTTTGCCGATACAGCGCCTCAATCAAGAGCGATCCCTGGAGATCCCCCGACACCTCTCCCGTACTGATGAAAATACGAGGCATGGGGCACCCTAATCCTCGTGGGAGAGGCGTTTTGCCTTTCCGGGAATCAGGCCGCGTCGTCCATGGGATTTGGATAACACCAGGAAATCGTGCAAGTGCTGAAGGTGGGGATTAGGGTACAGACGATTCATCTCGTTGAGCACCTCTTGGAAGGACAACCCTGAACGGTACAGCAACCGAAAGGCTTGCTTCAGCGATTGAACTACTTGACCGTTATCGACATCGGCAATACCTGCCCGCTTTAGACCGACCTGATTGAGCGATCGCACCCGCGAGGGATTCCCTTCCACAAGCATGTAGGGAGGCACATCTCGATCAATCCGGCTCATGCCGCCGATCATGGCTAAACGCCCAATATGCACAAATTGGTGCACCCCTAAAACGCCGCTAATCCGAGCCTGGGACTCAATGTGAACGTGTCCCGCCAGCGCTACCCCATTGGCAATAATGACGCGATCGCCCAGCACGCAGTTATGTCCCACGTGAACATAGGCCATCAGCAAATTGCCATCGCCCAGCACCGTAGCCTCCCCTGCCCCCGTCGCACGGTTAATGGTGACATACTCCCGAATCAGGTTATCGTCCCCAATTTTGACCATCGTGGGCGAGCCGTCATACTTCAAATCTTGTGGTTCCAGACCGATCACCGCCCCTGGAAAGATCTGATTCCGAGCGCCTATCTCCGTCCAGCCCTCAATCACCGCATGGGCACCAATGCTGGTTCCTGGGCCTACCTTGACCTTACTGCCAATGACCGCATACGCACCGACCTGAACCGTTGGGTGGAGGTCGGCTCCGGCATGAATCACAGCAGTAGGATGAATCAAGGTAGTCAAGGATTTGTCTCCGTATGCGTTTGAGTATAGGACAGCTAGGATACTCCAATACCGAGGATTGCGGGTCGATTACCAGTCCACAATAGAGAACATCAGTTCTCCCTCGGCAACCAGTTGTCCATCTACTTCAGCGCGGCCCTGCATTTTACCGAATCGACGACGCTTCACGGTAATCAGTTCAACGGTCATCACCAGTTGATCCCCCGGCACCACGGGACGGCGAAAACGGACTTTATCAATACCCGCAAACATGAACAGCCCATCAGGACAGTCCGGGATTTGGGTCAGCACAATACCGCCCACCTGCGCCATGGCTTCAATAATGAGCACCCCTGGCATAATGGGACGCCCTGGAAAGTGCCCTTGGAATTGAGGCTCATTGAAGGTGACATTTTTGATGCCCACCGCCATCTTTCCCGGAACAAAGTCAATAATGCGATCGACTAATGCGAATGGATAACGGTGCGGCAAGAGGCGGTGGATTTCCTCGATGCTAAACGTTGTTTTTTCTGGAGCCACAGATGGATCGCTCTCCTGTTCCGCCTCAAGGGTGAGCTGAGGGTTGGAGGTGTGAATGTCGGTCAGTGTAGACATGGGCAAATTTACGAATGAACCTTTGAGAACAAGAACACCCAGAGCCATCCGCTTAAAACCTAAGCATCTGTTACTCTAAGCTGTGCCAGTTGGGTTGCTAATTGAGCATGTAACCGATGACTGGCCTTATAGGCCAACAGGTGAGCAAGAGGAAAATACCCCAACAGACTAATATCCCCTACTAAGTCTAAAAGTTTATGACGGACGGGTTCATTTGGAAATCGCAATGGCGGATTTAGCCACTGAGATTCATCACAAACGAGCGCATTGTCTAGACTACCGCCTTTGATCAACCCTTGTTGCCGCAAGTAGTCCACCTGATGGGCAAGGCCAAAGGTGCGAGCAGGGGCGATCGCCTCTGCAAACGACTCCTGAACAGGCGACCAACTATACCATTGGTTGCCAATAGCCGCACTCTCAAAGTCAATACCGTAGGTAAATCGCAGCGTTTCAGAGGGTAGAGCCGCAACAAAAGCATCGCCATCCCGTATCCAAATTGGCTCTGTCACCGGGACGATCGGACGAGGCACGTCTTGGGATACCGCACCCGCTTGGGCGATCGCCTCCACCCACGGCTGAGCCGAACCATCTAACAGGGGGGCTTCTGCACCGTCAATCTCGATCCGAGCATCGTCTATCCCTAGTCCGGCCAAGGCAGCCAGCAAGTGTTCCACGGTTCGCACTAAGGCATTGCCTGCTCGCAGCTCAGTCGATAGAACTGTTTGACCCACCGCATCGACCCGCGCAGGAATCACAGGCATATCCGGTAAATCAACCCGCACAAAGGAGCGTCCTGCCAGAGGGTGGGTTGGCAGAATCCGCACACGAGTGGTTTCCCCAGAATGAAGCCCCACCCCCGAAAGCTCGATAGGTTGTCCAAGCGTTTGCCGACTCATGCCGATGATGCGCGGAAGCAAAGAATGCCATTGAGTAGATGAGGGCGTAAAATGGTTTGCCCCTGGTGCAGATGTATTCACAGCCTAGAACCGCTCCCCGATACCAAAGTGGAATCGAGTATCGCCTTGATCGTTAATGCCATAGTCGAGGCGCAGGGGGCCTAAGGGCGTATCCAACCGCACACCCACACCAAAGCCAGCACCCGTTCCGGGCTTTTCCCGTATCCCTGCCGGATTGCCCGGCACCTCATCTGCTGTTCCTAAGTCTGTTCCAAAGTCCGCAAATAGCACACCACGCACGATGGAGAAGACAGGGAAGCGATATTCCACCGTTGCCTGGAAATAACTCTGGCCAGTGCCAAGTTCACCAAAGTCATAGCCCCGAACAGAATCTGTTCCTCCTAATGCGAACGCTTCGTAGGGAGGCACATCACCTAAAATAGTGCCGCCCTGAACGTTAAAGGCAAAGGTTTCTGGGCCATCGGAAAATCCGATGAAATTGACGGGAACGTAGAAGCTATAGCTACTCCGCAATCGGTTCATAAGAATGCTGCCCGAACCAATGGGAGCCGTTTGATCCATGTTGAACC
This sequence comes from Synechococcales cyanobacterium T60_A2020_003, assembly GCA_015272205.1. Taxonomy (NCBI): domain Bacteria; kingdom Bacillati; phylum Cyanobacteriota; class Cyanophyceae; order Synechococcales; species Synechococcales cyanobacterium T60_A2020_003. The sequence continues at coordinate 6,530 of JACYMB010000063.1, forward strand.
GGAAGACAGAGCCGGAGGTCGGCTGAAGTGCGTCATTCCGAGAGTCGTTCACGAGTCCTACTTGGAACATGAACAAATCGTCTTCGCCTGTATCGCTGAAGCTGAGGTTGTTACCCAGTGCATCTTCAGGCGCAATGTTGTTATCTGCATCTCGAATGGTCACGTGCTGGTACGAAAAACCGGCGAAGGCAGTCCAGTCTTCCCATCCCAACCATTCATCGAGAGGACGCGTAAACCGGACACCCCCCCCTAATCGATTGACCCGGGGGCGATCGCCACAGTCATCGCATCTGGGCTTATCGTCATCCGGAAGCGTAACCTCACGCTCCCCTCCATCGAAAATCGATGAAATGGTTCGTCGGTTAAACGCATTGACGGTGTAAGACGTCTGGTAGGGATCACCCCCAATCCACGGATCTGTGAATCCAATATCAAACGAAAAGTCTCGCAGACCAAGCTGCACCTCAGCGCTTAGGCTTTGATTATTCCCACCGAAGTTACGCTCCTGATAGCTGACGGTTCCAAACACCCCCTCTGGACCCAGACCGAGACCGGCGGCAATGGATCCGGTATCTCGCTCAGTCACGTTCACAACCATATCAACCTTGGCGGGGTCATCACCCGGTTCTAGCCCAAGACGCACGTCTTCAAAAATCCCGAGATTGAACAAGCGCTGTAGGTCTTGCTCAATTTGAGCCTGGTTAAAGACATCGCCCGGTTGGGTTTCAAACTCACGCGTAATGATAAAGTCACGCGTGCGCCCATCAATAGGATTGCCCTCTTCATCGACGGTTTCCCCTTCCGAAGTCACAAACTGAACGCGGATATCCTCTACGACACCTTCCACAACTTCAATCGTGACCACCCCATCATCTGCCACCTGAGGCGCATCAATCACCTGTGCCAGAACATAGCCATTGTCCTGATACCACTGATTAATTTGTTCAACGCCAATGCGGAATCGGTTCAGGTTCAGAATTTCACCGTACTGGTCACTAAAGGCCGCCTCTACCTCACTATCGGGGAGTACCTGATTCCCTTCCACCACCACCGATTGGAGAATCGGGTTCGGATCAACGGTATAGGTTACTCGTACTCCTAGGGGCGTATCCTCAGGGGTGACGCGCACGTTAGAAAAGAAGCCCGTTGCAAATATGGCGTTAATGTCTGCCTGGAGTTGGCTACGGGTAGCAGTACGACCGGGTTGAGTC
>JACYMB010000064.1 GCA_015272205.1 Synechococcales cyanobacterium T60_A2020_003
TCATCCTGGCATTTTACGCCGCAGAGCGGCGGGGAATCGACCCGCAGGGATTGAAGGATTACTCTACGCGGATGGGATTGCCAATGTCTTTCGCATGAATCCCAACGGTATCCTGTTTAGTGAGAATGCGTCGATTAATGTCGGAGGATCGTTTACGGCAACGACCGCCGATGCGATCGCCTTTGAGGATTTGGGAACATTCAATGCCCGCCCTCGCCAAAGCACAGACCCCCAACTACTGTCTGTTGACCCCTCGGCATTTTCCTTCCAAAGGGTTCCCGCTCCGATCGATGTCGCCACCAATGGTCTGAATCCTCTTCAGGTATTGGGCAACACAACGCTGCTGTTCCTGGGGGGGGATATTCACGTCGATTATTCTGCCCTATACGCACCAGGGGGAGGCTCGGTGCAACTGGTGAGTATTGGTGAACCGGGGGAAATTCTCTTTTCTTCGAATCCTCAGCTTTTTGATCTATCCATTCCACCTGACCTAGAGGGAGCAGATATCACCCTGCGCGACTCGACCCTTGATGTTCGCGCATTTGAACAGGGAGAGATGTTCTTTTTCGGGGACAATATTTCGATTAGCAATAGTGTCTTGCTAGGAGGAATTGGCGTAGATTTAGGATTTGAAGGGGCGATCGCCGGAGATCTGGTGTTCTCTGCAACAGACTCGCTCACCATTGACGCAGGCAGCGTCATCGGCAACAACATCTACACCGGAGCAATTGGCAACAGCGGTGACATTACCTTCACTGCTGCAGATACCATCCACATTGAAGATGTTGCCCGTATCACCTCTACATCTCTGAACACAGGTAACGCTGGTAACGTAGTTCTGAGGGCACGCGATTCGATAACGGTGGATAGAGCCTTAGTGCAAACGGATACGGGTCCTGATGAGGTGGGGCGATCGGAGGCCATCCAAACTCCTTGGGTCTCGCTTCCCTCAGCCCCTAGTTCAAGTTCCCAAGCGAATCATGGGGACACGACAGAAACCTCAACGAATCCTGAAGCGTCGTGGGTAGAAGCCCAGGCTTGGGTTGTCAATGCTCAAGGCCAAGTCGTGCTTACAGATTCTACTCCGGCAGATTTGGGTATTCCGTTGCGGTGTCGTCCGTAAGGAATGGGCGATCGCCCCTGTTCCCCAGCCCTGAATCTATCTTTTGTGGGATTTTAAGCTGCTCAAACTGTGGCACCGTATTAACGAACAGACAACAGGATGGAACTCTATGCAAGATATCTTGGCAAAAGAATTTCTGAATAATACAATTTCTGACTATCTCTTTGCCATTGGAACCCTGATCGGTGGCTTGATTGCGATCGCCATTCTTCGGAAAATTGGTCTTCATCGTCTGAGAAAATGGGCGATGCAAACCGAAAACACCATCGACGATGCCGCCATTCGAGCTGTCAAGAGATACATCGTGCCGCTATTTGCCCTAGGCGTAGTCTACATCAGCATTACGAGCCTCACCCTACAACCCCTTGCCCGACAGATCATCGATGTGATCAGTATTCTCCTAATGACGATTCTAATCGTGCAATTTTTGGGAGCATTGGTCACCTACAGCATTCGCCTCTATGCCTACTCCAAGCGAGACGAAGTTCCCAATCTGGAAATGAGCCTGAATGCCCTAGCTCCAGCCATTAAGGTCGTTCTGTGGTCGGTGGGTGTTATCTTTTTGCTGGATAACTTTGGCATGGATATCACCGCTATCGTTGCTAGTTTGGGAATTGGGGGTGTGGCGATCGCTCTTGCCTCCCAAGGATTCCTCCAAGATCTGTTTAGCTATTTTTCCATTCTCTTTGATCAGCCTTTTGAGATCGGAGACTTCATTAAAATTGGCGATAACGTCGTGGGAACGGTGGAATACATTGGCATTAAAACCACAAAGATTCGGAGCATCAGCGGTGAGCAGTTGATTTTGACCAACAGTGACCTAACGAGTGCCCGCATCCAAAATTTTAAGCGCATGGAACGTCGGCGCGTGGTCTTTCAGCTAGGCGTCACTTACGAAACGGGACTGGGGGCGCTAGAGCAAATTCCAGGCATTATTCGCACCATTATCGAATCCACTGAAAACACTCTCTTTGATCGGGCGCACTTCTTTTCCTTTGGGGACTTTAGCCTGAATTTTGAAGTGGTCTATTTTGTAACCACAAGTGACTATAATGCCTACATGGATGCGCAGCAGCACATCAACCTTGAGCTAAAACGAAGCTTTGCTGAACAACAGATCGAGTTTGCCTACCCAACCCAGGTGAACTATCTGACCCCGACAGCAGATTCGGACTCGCCTAGCTCAAACGGACAAGCCAAAACGATTGTTCAGGCCCTTAAGCTCGATTCGGATAAACGAAAGCCATGAAGTCAAATGTTTGGTGGAATGTTGCGAGTGTGGCGATCGCCAGTGGAAGTGTGATGATCACCGATCCGGCGATCGCCCAATCGTTATTTATTGCCTATCCTGCGGATCAGTACGAAACGACCTACGATCGCATTTTTCTGATTGGCACGGCCTCACCCGATGGCGAGGTGAAGGTGAATGGGGAAACTATTGAACGCAGTCCCGACGGACACTTTGCCCCCACGGTGCCGCTGCAAATGGGGCGTAACCAAATCACCCTAACCCACGGCAACGAACAATTAACCCTCACCGTTAACCGAATTTCCGCTACATCGCCCACCCCCGTCGGCGTTTCCTTTGCCGCAGACTCCCTTTCTCCTGCCGTCAATATTGCTCGACAGCCCGGTGAGTTGATTTGCTTCAGTGCGATCGCTCCCCCCAGCGGTGAGGTATCGGTACAACTCGGCAATCAAACCCTTCCCCTCACGGAACAACCCCTGGTTGAACTGCCGCCTAACTCTGCTGTCCTCACCTTCCAGAATCAGCCCATCCCGATTCCTGGAGCCGCAAGCTACCAGGGATGCGCCACCGCCACCGAAGCGGGTTCCTTTGGACAACCGGAGTTTCAACTCACCCTCAACGGGCAAACCGTGAGCCAAGCCGCACCGGGAACCGTGTCCGTCCTTTCCCCTGCCCAAATTGAAATCGCCGAGGTTACGGCAGAATCGGGCACCGCCCGCACGGGCCCCAGCACCGACTACTCACGCCTCACGCCCCTCCCTCAGGGAACGCAGGCCATGATCACTGGGCGCGAGGGTGAATGGCTACGCTTGGACTATGGAGCCTGGATTCGCGACAGTGAAGTGCAGATTCGATCGAGCGCTGTGCCACCACGATCGCTAATTCGCAGTGTCCAGGCTCGCCAGGTGGAGGGCTGGACAGAAATTGTGTTTCCGCTCCAGGTTCCTGTGCCCGTCACCGTTGACCAAGGCAGCAATACCTTTACCCTGACGCTGCATAATGCCACGGCTCAGACGGACACCATTTTACTCAGTGATGATCCGCTGATTGAACGTTTAGACTGGACGCAGCCCGACCCCGATCGCATTCAATACGTCTTTCACCTCAAAACCGAGCAGCAATGGGGCTACAAGCTGGACTATCGAGGCACAAGCCTGGTGCTATCCCTGCGGCATCCCCCCGCATCCGATGTTCCGGAGGCGAGCGATCGCCCGCTATCCGGGGTGAGTGTCCTGCTGGATCCGGGGCATGGCAGCAACGCTGATTTGGGAGCACGGGGACCTACGGGCTATCCCGAAAAGGATGTGACGCTGATTGTGTCCAAGCTCCTCCAGAACGAGCTGACTCGTCGGGGCGCAACCGTCTATATGACCCGCGAAGGCGACGAGGATCTGTATCCCCAGGATCGGGTAGACATGATCAACGAGGTAGAACCGACGGTGTCCCTCAGCCTTCACTACAATGCCCTACCGGATAACGGTGACGCCATCCATACCACTGGCATCGGCACATTTTGGTATAACACCCAAGCCCATGACCTGGCGATGTTCCTGCACAACTATCTGGTAGGAACCCTCGATCGCCCGTCCTACGGCGTGTTTTGGAATAACCTAGCACTAACACGCCCCACCGTTGCACCAGCGGTGTTGCTAGAACTGGGCTTCATGATTAATCCCTACGAATTTGAGTGGATCACGAATCCTGCCGAGCAGCAAAAGTTGGCGATCGCCCTAGCTGATGGGCTAACCGATTGGATTCAGAAGCGGGAATAGGGGCAGGGGTTAGGAGGCTGCTGCTGACGCCTCTGACTGGGCTGAGGATGATTTCGGCGTTGGCTCGATGTGGACAATTAGCACCGAGCAAGGGGCATGGTGCAACACGTAGTTACTCACACTGCCCAGCAGCAAGGCTGTCAGCCCAGAGCGGCCCCGCCGACCCATCACCACTAGGTCTGCCCCCCACTGCTCTACCAGTTTGCAAATATTTTTGCCCGCCTGTCCCACGTTTTGGGTGGATTCTGCGACCAAACCCTCATTTTTGGCCGTTTCTACCCAGCGGTCTAGCATCGCCAGTCCTTTTTTCTCGTACTGCTCCCACTGTTCGCGATAAATGAGGAGGTTGGTGTCACTCAGGGCAGGATAGTAGCCAATATCGGGACTGACGAGGATTTGGGGACTGCCGTCTTCTTCGGCGGATAGGACGTGTAACAGCATCATCGATGCTTGATTGGCTTTGGCGATCGCCAGCCCTTCTTCAAAGACACGCTGTCCCATGGGGGACTGATCAAGGGCGACCAAAATTTTCTTAAACATGATGTTGCTCCATAAACAAAATCTTTGGGGGTAGAATATGCAGATCAGGCTCTATCCGTTACCGACCGTATCCATTCATGGAAAATTTCAAAGAGCGAATTGTGTACGGTAGGGTCAGAGCTACGGGAATCAAATATGACCGAATATGACCTGAAAGGGGGATATCTCTACGGTATCGCTAATAGCAACTGAGGATTAGATCTAGCAACAAAGATTTTCGTTTCCTGTTGTGTTGGCTCCTAGACCCAGGTATGGCGCAGTGCCAACGGTTGAAGAGACTCAGGGCTATGCAAAGAGAATGGGATGGTGAGTGTTCTGGTCTAAGAGGGCATCGGCCTGTTCTTCGGGAAGTGGTTTGGAAAAATAGTACCCTTGACCATACTCTGCACCTATCTCTTTGATCCTTGCCAATTGCTCTTGAGTTTCAATGCCTTCGACGATTACGGTGAGGGATAGGTTTTGGGCGAGGGTCACGATTGCCCGCACAATGGCAGATTTTCCCTCTGGATGGGATAGTTGATGCGTAAAGGATCGATCAATCTTGAGGCTGTTGATCGGAAAATGCTGCAAATAGGCCATTGAGGAATATCCCGTTTCGAAATCGTCAATGCTAAGCTGTACCCCTTGTTCCCGAATCTGGCGCAGCACCGCTACAACCGCATCGGTATTTTCCATCAGCATTCGTTCGGTAATTTCGAGCTTGAGGCAACGACCGTCTAGCCGCGTTTCTTGGAGGATGGCAGTTAAGGTGGGCACAAAGGCAGGATCGCGAATTTGTTTGCTGGCCAGGTTGACACTCATCATGAGCGATCGCGCCATTGGCCAGCGATGCTGCCATTGCTGCATTTTTTGGCAGGCGAGACGCAGCACCATTTCGCCCAAGGGGATGATTAGCCCTGAATCCTCGGCAATGGGAATAAAGTGATCGGGAGGAATCAACCCTTGCTCTGGATGTTGCCAGCGCATCAGGGCTTCGAAGCCTGCCAACTGTCCCGTCGCGATCGCCACAATCGGTTGATAGTACAGCACCAACTCATGACGCTCAATGGCATGGCGCAAGTCTGTTTCTATCTGAAGTAGATGCACTGCCCGTCGATGCATTTCTCGATCAAAAATTTCGTAGTGGGCTTTGCCCGTTTCCTTGGCGCGATACATGGCAATATCGGCATCCCGGAGCAGTTCTGTCGCCTGTTGATACTCCGTAGAGCCCATCACGATGCCAATGCTGGCACTCATCGTCACCCGATGCCCATCGAGGTCAAACGGTGTTTTAAGTAGGGTTTGAATCCGCTCGGCAACACGGGTCGCGTCGGTCATATCCTTGATGTCATCTAGGAGAAGGGTGAATTCATCTCCGCTGAGGCGGGCGAGGGTGTCCGCAGGTCGCAGACAGCCTTGGAGTAATCGAGCCGTTTCCAGCAAAATGCGATCGCCCACTAATGGCCCTAGGCTGTCATTCACGACCTTAAAGCGGTCGAGGTCGATAAACAGCACCGCGAACTGGTAAGACTTGTGGCGGATCATTTGACTCAGTGCCATTTCGACCCGCGCCATAAATAATGCCCGGTTCGGCAGTTGGGTCAAGGCATCGTGCAGGGCATCATGACTCAGCTTCTGTTCGGCTCGTACTCGAGCCGTGATATCCCGGGATACACTCACAAGGCGGATAATTTCGCTGTTATCTCCCAAAATCAGCTTTGAAAGCGTTTCTACCCAAATAAACTCCCCTGACTTGTGCTGCATTCGGTAGGTTAGGGAAGACAGTGCTTCTTGTCGGTCAAGGGTGTGGGCTGCTATTTGGAGGCGATCGCGATCGTCTGGATGAACCAAGGTGTTGGGATCTTGTCCGATCAACTCATCCGGGGCATAGCCCAGCAGGGTTTCGCAGGACGGGCTAATGTACAGGTAGCGTCCAGTGGGTTCATGCAAACACACCAGATCCCTCATGTTTTCGGTGATCAGGCGCAGGCGTTCCTCGCTAGCCTGGAGCGATCGCTCTGCTCGTTTCCGATCCGTGACATCCAACACTAGGGACAGTCCTGAAACAAACTGCCCGGACTCATCCACCAGCGCAGAGTTGTACCATTCACAGTCCAGGACATCTCCCGATTTCGTATAGTTGCGATTGCGCGAAATCACCCGGGACTGTTCGCCTGCTAGCAAGGGTTGAATTCGGTCGTGTACCTGGGCTTCATCCTCTTCGTAAACAAACTGCCAAGCCGTCATCGTCTTTCCTAGGACTTCCGGCTCTGTCCAACCAAACATTTGCTCTGCTTGCGATGACCAGCGCTCAATGGCAAAGTTGGAATCCCACTGAATGACCGCTAGGGGGGTATTTCCAACGTGAAAGTTCAATTCCTGAAGCACGGTCTGGAGCGATCGCTCCGTTTGGGTGCGAATTTGAATCTCTTGTTGCAAATTGCGGTTGGCGTCTTCCAGTTCTCGGGTGCGCTGCTGCACAAGCTCTTCCAAGGCTTGATTAAGCTGGGCAATTTCTTGGCGAGCACGACATATCGCGAGCTGATTCTCGATCCGGGCAATCACCTCCGGAATTTGGTAAGGCCTGGTGATGTAGTCCCCACCGCCCACTTCAAAGGCTTTGACCTTATCCAAGGTTTCATCCAGCGCACTGAGAAAAATAACCGGAATCTCTCGCGTTTCGGGATCCTCTTTGAGGAGTTGGCACACCTCATAACCGCTGAGGTCGGGCATTTTAATATCTAGTAGGATCAAATCTGGCGGGGCATTTTTCGCCACCCGCAGCGCCATAGCGCCATTCACAACACCCCGAACCTCATAGCCCCGTTCTGTCAGGGTAGCCGACAGGAGATGAAGATTCATCGGCGTATCGTCCACGATGAGAATATAGCTTTGAACTGAGCGGATAGAGTCAGTCATTGAGGTGTTCGATAAGGTCAATAATCTTGTCGCAGCGAAAGTTGTGTACCCAGCTAGTGAGAACGGTAGATAGGTTATCAGGGGTTGCTGGAATGGCTTGATACAGTTGCTCAATCCATGCCTGGGGCATGACGCGCAATACCTCAGGCTCAAGGGTCGTCGCTACAGCAGAGGGGAATGAGGATGTTACCGAAGAAACTGGATCGGTTTCGTAAATGAATTGAACGCCCAGATGCTCTGTAAGTTTAGCGTACAGCGTATCGGGATCAATCGGTTTGCGGACAAAGTCATCGCATCTTGCCGACAGTACAACCGAGCGCTCTTCATCAAATATGCTAGCCGTCAGCGCAATCACAACCGTGGTTTGCCCCTTGAGATGGGCTTTGATATAGCGAGTGGCCTCGTAGCCATCCATCACGGGCATGCGCATATCCATCCAAATGAGGTGGGGCTGCCATTTTTCCCAAAGGTCGATGGCTTGTTGACCGTTTTCCGCCTCTTTCACCTCAAAGCCGAGGGGGTGTAGTAAACGGACTAGGATTTGGCGATTCGTCCAGCGATCGTCTACAACCAAAATGCGGTAGGTGGGCTGATTGGGGGCGAGCGCTAAGACCCTAGGCATCGGTTTACCGCTCGCTTCGACCATGGATGCATCGGCGATCGCCACGGGGATTGCTAAGGAAAACACCGTTCCCTGTCCTTCCTGGCTATTCACTTTAATGGTGCCCCCTAACAGGCGGACAAACTGCTGACTAATCGCCAAGCCCAATCCACTGCCTTCTTGAGATTTTTGGCCGATCGGTGTTTGCGAGAAAGCTTTGAGTGGAAGTCAAAGCTATTGTCCTGAGTTGTGAGCCGTCCAGACTCAATCTTGGCCATTTCCAGCACGTCGTTGATTAATTCCAGCAGGTGTTGACCGCTGCGGGTAATGATGTCGAGTTCTTTAGCGCTATGCTCCATATCGGGTGATCGCGCCAGGATTTGCGTAAATCCCAGAATAGCGTTCAAGGGTGTGCGGAGTTCGTGACTCATGCGGGCCAGAAATTCGCTTTTAGCTCGGTTGGCGTCATCGGCATCTTCTTTGGCGGTGCGGACATGCCCCAAGCTGATTTCTTCTAGATTGATCCGATTGATGAGGATTGGGGTGCTCATGTAGGTTTGTACCTGCCGATCAATCCGCTTTGAGGTTTCCTGCCTCAGTTGCCGCGCAACGGAGTTAACCGCATTTTGCCCGTTCCGAAGCGACAGATAACCGGTTAATCCTACCGCTGTAACAATCTGCAAAACAAACGGCACGATTAAAACAAGCCGTAGAGGAATGCGTCTAGAGGCTGCCAAGCCCGACGCAGACGAGCGTACAGAATTCATAGGTTATGTCCAAACCCAGATGGCAACGGTTCGTGTGCTGAATCCCGAACTCAAAAGTAGGAGGGGTACAGCCATACGGTAGAGATTAATGTAGCGATTAAAATTTGTTTGAATGAGAGCCGTCGTTTAAGTTCTGGTGCAAGACGGGCACAATAGTCTCGATGCTCCAGTGTACAACGCCAGTCCAGCGAACGTCCCAAAGTTGTAACCTGTGTTAAGCTCACCGCTCTTCAACAAAAAACGAGGCAGAAATCTGCCCCGTCCCGCCACTCAATTCAAACCTTCAAACTAGTGGCGATCGCCCCAACAGTGGAACGATGTAGCTAGAGGTTGAGAGTCATAGGTCGAACCGCACCCAGGGGCGATCGCCACTTTCGTTCAAACTCCAGCTCACCAATACCCCTAGCCCAACAAATCTTTCACCTTTTGTTGGATGCCAACGGGGTCAATACCCTGGTGGGGGAACTGTTCCCACAGACCACCACAGCCTTCTTCGTGGGTTCCCAAATAGGCAAACTTGGGCGTATATCCCCGCTCCAGCAGCCACGATCCGAAGCGGCTACCTAGCCCCGTCTTCCGGTTAAAGCACTCCACCGTCAGGACAAAGGGAGCTTTACCAATCTTGGCCATCATCTCTTCATCGACGACGTTCAGGGTCGGTTTATTAATCAACCCTACATCGATTCCGTCCTGCTTCAGACGCTCAACCGCATCCAGCGCTCGGTACAAAGCATCACCAAAACTGACAATGTAACCCGCTGTTCCTTCGCGAACGACCTCATCTTTACCGGGAGTAAAGGTGTAGCCCTCGCCATAGAGTTCTTTGCCATTGGTATCTAGCAAAATTGGCGTCTTGGAACGGGTCGAGAAGATAAAGCGTAGACCTGGATCAAAGAAGATTTTCTCCACCACGGCCTTCATTTGATTGGCATCGGCGGGGAAGTAGAGTTTGGTATCGTAACCGTCATCTAGCCCATTATCGGCAAAGAAATTGTTCAGACCGAAGTGGCAGGTATTATCCGCCATGTCGTCAATGCCAGAGTGGGAGAAGTGGCAGAGCAGGTTGGAATAGTTCAGCCGCGCCATCGTAATCTCGGAAATACACATTTCCAGGAATGCAGCAAAGGTGGCGAAAATACCTTGCTTGCCTTCGGCCATCCCGAATCCAGCCGCAGCGGACAGGTTGCCCCGCTCCATAATCCCAGAGGGAATAAAGACTTCGGGGTGAGCATCGTGGATTTTCTTCAGACCGCAGGAGCCTTCTAAATCGCTATCGACCACCAGAACTTTTGCCTTGCGATCTTCCTCGCTCATCGTGTCGAGCACGCTATTGACCGCATCACCAAAGACGTTCCGGTTGGAATCCCACTTTTCGCCAATACCGAGGAAGGAGTAGGTATTCTTGGGAGCCTGAATACCCTTGAGATACTCGACAGCAGCGGCGTGTCCCTTGGCTTCTAGATATTGCAGCGCGAGTTTGACGGAGATCACATCGTGACCGTGGTTTGATCCTTCCAGTCCCTCAATACCGGGGCACATCGGACGCTTGCAGATAACGGCGATCGGGCCGGGAGTGTTGATGCTTTCGCAAATGGCGGCGTACAGCGCATCAATATCTTCGCCATTCACTTCCAATACTTGGAGGCCATGACCTTCCAACGTTTTCTTAACGCTGTAGCCAGGAAGGTACTTAGAGGGATTTCCCGCAATGGTGACATCGTTGTCATCGATGATCAGCTTGACGTTGATGTGTTGGGCAACGGCAAGACGGGCTGCCTCTGCATCATTACCTTCTTGCTGGGAACCATCGGAACCGAGGCAGAACACGGTTTTTCCAGGATTTGCCAGGGCAACACCGTTCACATAGGGCCACATATGTCCCAAGCGGCCAGAGCTGAACTCTACACCGGGAGTCAGACCGAGTTCTGGATGTCCGGGCAGTTTTGAATCGGCAGTACGGTAGTACATCAGTTGCTCGGCAGGCATGTGTCCGCGCAGAACGGATACGAGATACTGTGTTCCTACTCGGTGCCCTGCTTCATCAAAAAAGGTAGGGACAAATTTATCGGGTTGGCTGCGGAACAGGGCATCCAAAATCATGACTTCGGGAACGGTGTCGTAGGGACCACCCGTATGCCCACCCACGCCGCGTGCAGCTCCGGTTGCGGTGAAGAAGACGATTGCATCCCGACAAAGCTGGATATTCGCTTTGAGCGCATCACGCTGCTCGGCGGTGAGAGTGGACACTGCCGGATCAAGCGTAACGGACTTATACGCACTTAAATCAATCGGAAAACGGGCAGTATCGGTTGTCATAATTTCTCCTGAACAATAAGCAGCAAGGTAATAGGTAGGGAGTTAAGGTCACGATGATCAACGGGCATCAAACATACGTCGCTTCTTGACCACCATTCAACTCATGGTTTAACCATAACCTGGGCGATCGCCCCTAAAACGACAAACGTGCGATCGCATTCTAGTGAACTATAGCGTTGTTGCATGAAAGAGGGGTTACGGGCGGGAGAGGCATGGTAAATTTCAGTT
>JACYMB010000065.1 GCA_015272205.1 Synechococcales cyanobacterium T60_A2020_003
TGCTCGAATAGCTCATCGTTGTTCGGTTTAAGAGGTTTGGCTCCTTTAAGTCTAATCATAAAGATGTCAAATCAGCTCTATACCAATCAGGTTAGGGGCGATCGCCAAGCCAATCAACGCCATTCCCGAACAAAGAATCCCCAAACTAACGACCCATTGTCGGGAAATATAGCCACCCCAACGTCCCAACGCGAACCGGACAAAGACGGCAACCAATGCATTGAGGCTATAGAATACCGCCGAATTTGGGATGAATAGCGGTAAAAATGTGACGACGGCTCCGTGCAAAAACGATCCCGCAAAGAATAACAGCGTCGCATCCCGCACCGGAAAGTGCAGAATAATCTCCCACGGAAACCCATGTTTTTCTACAGACGACGCTGGGCGAAGATTGGATAACTGACTCGTTTTCTCAAACGTAGATAGACACCACGGCAGTGGTAGACTGAGGATCACGCCCAAGAGCGTCAGCCCAACCATCAGAAGCACAACGGGAACAAAGCCCGCTTTAGCAAAGACTAGGGAACCGAGCAACGGCCCTAACGAAAATCCAATCGTGTTGGACATGGCTAAATAGCCCAACATCGCCGTGCGACGACTGGGGGGCACTAAGTCTGCCAGCATGGTTTGGGATGCCGTTGCAAACGCAGCTTGGCTAATGCCGTGCAGCATTCGCACCCCCAACAACCATAGCGGCGTAGGCGACCACAAATAGAGCGGGGCGATCGCCAAAACGATGGCTAATCCCAACCCCAACACAGGCTTACGTCCCCAGTGGTCAATCAACCAGCCAATCAACGGACGAAAACAGAGCAATCCGGCAGCCATGGCCCCTACCACAAAGCCCACTGGAGCATCCTGCCATCGCTGGGTCACATAGAGGGGCAGCACCGGAAACAGTACTGTCACTTGGGTGAAATAGATCAGCATCCCTGCACAAATACAGAAAAGTTGCAATCGATGCTGAGGGGTTGAGGATGGGCGATCGCTCGCCCTCGAAGCGGTAGAGTGTTCCATGCCCATTTCACCGACGAACGACGAGTCTTGACTTCATGCCCGTTCTAGTACGCATTCTATAGGCGATCGCTCCAGACTCATGGATTACTTTGAACAATCCCGATTTTCAATGGAGCCATCCGGCATCGTGGTGTTGCACAAAAAGGCTCCATCTAAACTTGTCCCCTGGAGATTGGCATTGCGGAGATCGGCATTTTCTAAAATCGCACCACTCAGCACCGTGTTATTGAGCTTGGCTCCTCGCAGGGAGGCATCGCTTAAAATGGCAAACCGCAGATCGGCTCCGGTCAGATCGGCATTGTTCAGATTGGCATTGCGTAAATACCCGCCCCAGGCGATCGCATTGCCCAAAAATGCCTGCTCTAAGTCCGCATTTTGCAACAGTGCCCCATTCAGGTTGCTATTGCCCAAATTGACAAATTTTAGATTGGCGTCACTGAAATCGGCTCCGTTCAGCATCGCGGCATTGAGAGTCGCATTATTCAGCACGGCATTGCGGAGATCCGCTCGCCCCAGGTTAATAACCGGATTGGGCGTGCCAATGAGATTACTATCGTGGAGAAATTGCAGCACTCGCCCTTTGCGATCGCCATCCAGTTCCCGCAAGATCGCCAAGGTCTTCGTCTTCGTCACCGATTTCAGAGGGCTGTCGGGTGGGCTCGTGCGTAGATTTTGGGTCATGGCTGTGGCAATATCCCCAAAGTAAGATTGCAGGATATCCTGCTGATACTGTTCCTCAACCAATTGCTGCTGCTCAAGGAACGCCTGCTCCTGCCGACGATTCGCTTGCATTGTTAAGTAAATGATTCCCAACACAAACACCGTCGGCAGCAGAAAAAGTTGCAAATAGTCCCAAACTGTTTTTCCCTGGAATCCCCATTGCCAGCCATGCAGAAACGGCTTCTCCGGTGACGAAGAAACACGAGGGCCAACGCTCCTCAATCGTGCAAGGTTATCCCGCCTAGGCATGGCGTTCTGCGATCAGGTGCATATTAAAAAATAATAATCAATTCTCCTAGCGGTGGGTGTAGTTGATCACAATTTACTACGCTCCCGAAGCCATAATCTACCAGGATTGACACCCCGAAAACGAGTCGATTGTGCAACATTTCTTTACACAGCAGGCGGGATGTGAGACTCCCAACCTATTGATATTTCAGCATCTGCTCGATCGCTAGCTTGCGTTTAGTAGCCTGCATCACAGCGATCGCCCGTCCATGCGCTCTACAAATAGGACTACGTCAATAGAACTATTAGAATTATTGGTATATCTAGACTGAGCGGTATCTTGCTACCGTGACTATAGCGTCCAGCAATCTGTAGATCGTTTGTGCTCCTTGATCTTCAAGCATCTCGTGCAAGCATAGACGACGGTATGACACTAGGAGCATCTGCAAAGGTCAGACATATTTCTTGATAAATTGCAGCGTGATCTTCAAGAAATGCTGCGATCGCAGTATTTGGATAATGCCGTTGGGCATGCTAGGTCTATAGCATTTCATGGGCGCATTATGCCAAACCGGATACAGCCAAGCACCGTTAGCTTGAACACAAAACACAGCATAACACCTGCACATTTCAATTGATTCGGTTCTGTGCCTGGAACTTTCGTCGCTCAGCTCTGTCCATGTGATCTGTCCCCCCTTGTTCAATGTCGCTCCTGAATTTTGGTTTGACTCCTATCCAATCCATAGTGAAGACCCTCTTATTGGGGCTGACTCTCTCCGTGAGTTGGGGCATTGTGGGTCTGCCCTCCCCAGCATTCGCCGCTGAACAGGTTATTGTGCGGATCGGCCCGCTGCGTCAGTCCATTGCGATCGCTGACCTAGAGTATTTTGCGAAAACAGGCAACGTTCCCCCTTCCCTGGAACTCTATGCCCCGCTCCTCAACGACGAGGTGCGCCAGGTGCTGAATAGCTATTGGCAAGTTGACCCTGATCGGGGATCCCACCTGATTGAAGACTTGCTAGACACACCAGAGGGCGATCGCCTGTTAGATGCCCTGCGAATGGCCCTGCCCAACAGCGATGAATTTACAATTCATACTGCACTTCTAGAATCGGCACAACGTGAGGGAAAATTGAGTGTGCTTGGCATACTGCGTGCCTTTCCAGACGACAGTCTCAGCGTTGATGCCATGACCTTTGCCGTGCTGGCATCCCAGATCAATCTGCCCCATTGGCAAGGACAGGCGATGCGATCGCTCTTGGATCGAGAACTCAGCGTGTCTCAGGATACCTTTTTCTATGGTGCCTTTGATCCCACCGAATCGGGGCATCAAACGGTTCACCAGCAAACCCTCACCTTGCATGACCGTAAGCGCGATCGCAGTATTCCCGTGGATTTGTACTGGAGCGATTGGGGGGATGGCCCCCTTGTCGTCATCTCCCACGGATTCGGTGCCGATCGCCGTTTCTTGGGCTATCTTGCCGAACACTTGGCATCCTACGGAATTACGGTTGCCGCCATCGAACACCCTGCTAGTAATGTTGCATGGCTGAATCAGCTATTTGCTGAGCCGTCAACCTATAGCCGCCCAGAAGGCATTTTACCCGCCACTGAATTTATCGATCGCCCCAAAGACGTGAGCTTCTTGCTCGATGAACTGGAGCAGCTCAACGAATACTCCCCCCTCCTTAAGGGAAAGCTCAATACCCATCAAGTAGTGGTGATCGGCCATTCCCTGGGGGGATACACCGCTCTAGCCTTGGCAGGCGCATCCCTCGACCTTGATCATCTACGGCAGTTCTGTGACGACCCCACTCGAGTCGGACTATCCCCCACGGATTTGGTACAGTGTTCGGCCTCTGATCTAGAGAAGGACAATGTTAACCTTCGAGATCCACGAGTCGTTCAGATCATGGCTCTGAACCCGGTGATGGGGCGCGTATTTGACAGTAAGAGTTTAGCGACTATTCAAATCCCAACGTTTGTGCTCGCAGGTACGGACGACAACATTACGCCTGCTCTTAGCCAACAGCTTCTACCGTTTTCAGAACTCCAGGGCTCTAAGTATTTGCTTACGGCCATTGGCGGCACGCACCTGAGCATTGGCGATCCTAGAAATCTCAACCAAGCGATTACTCAAACACTTCTTACGCGCGAGTTACTAGGTGATTCAACCGAATCCATGCGTCAACTTCTATGTGGCATCAGTCTCGCCTACGTGAAACAGCTAACGCCCGAAGCGCCCCTATACGACCCCTTCCTCTCGCCTGCGTACGTGCAATCGTTTTCGTCGGATCAGGTCAAGCTTCGTCTAAGTCGAGAGGTGCCAGACACTTTAAAGCAATGGATGCGGATGACCGTTGGGCCTGTGGAGCAACTTGTATCTACAACCCTTCCCAAAGATCGTGTCAATGAAAACGTGCAAATTACCTGTCAGAATGGGCTGAAGTGCCTATTGGACAAGCTCCCAATGGCCATGTTTATCATTCACGGCAATATTGCAATTTCTGTGATCCGCCTCCGACAGAACCGGAGCAAGCATAAATTTCCACATCTTCCCTAAATCATGTCCTGAATCGAGAGTCCGCATAGGAATAGCTTTAATCTCAGCTACAGCTACAGGAGATCAGGATTGATTACCGTTGGGATTAATGCAACCTGGCTTCTGCGTGTACTTACAGACCCGCTCCCATAGGATCTTTCGAGTACCTGGGGGACCTACGGAGAAAAGAACGCGATCGCCTCCGATGATGGTCATAATTTTAACGCCGCAGACTGGGCACGTCTTCGTTGATGGCTCGGTCACAATTCATCACCTGCTTTACAAAAACTCCGTAAGGGTTGCCACCCCCTGTTCTTATCCTGAGACATAATTCAACGTTTATACGGAATACAAAAAAGCTTCATGATTCTTAGGATATGTTTCTAAGTGTTTACACTGTCTTGCTTAAATCAGGTAGCGCTGCGTTATGGATACAAGCATAACTATCTCAGGGTGCAAAACCGTGGAAATTCGAGATGTTGGGTGCAAAGGCATAGGTTGGAATGTGTGTGTGCTTTACGCAAATGGAAAGGAATGGGTGCTGTGGTCGTTTCGCAACCGAGAAGTAGCCCTCCGCAGTATTGATGCCCTATACGGCTACGGATATCCGCTTCACGTTGCCTACGTTTTACGTCAAACCCAGCGTCCTACCCCTCAAAGTCACAGGCATCCTATCCTTGACCAACTCCGGCAAAACATGAAGATGGATTATCAAGCAGCAGTCTGGTATTCCTAGTAAGTGGGTAACCTGAATTAAACGATGTCCTGAGAACGGTATACCGAGCTTTC
>JACYMB010000066.1 GCA_015272205.1 Synechococcales cyanobacterium T60_A2020_003
AATGTAGCTGCTTCAGCCATTCTCATTAACAATTCTTATTGCGGTGACCAGGTACTTTTTATGTTTAAACTTGTGGGGATTTTAAGTTTTTTGGCTAATCGTATCGTTAACTTTTGAGCATACTCAATTGCTTTCAAGATGTGTCCGTTAGAACAGGGCTACAGACTTAAACAAGCATTGTGTTGTAAAGGTTTCGTAGTGTCTTTTTCCGTATCACTGAACGTTAGATCGAATACCGCTGATTTGTTGAGCTTGCGGGTTGGACGTGAACGATTTCGCTGCATGCTATTCGTTGCTTGTAGAGTCTGCTATGCTCTTACCCTCTGAATTTGAGGTGCTCATCATGAAACCAATGATTTGGCATCCCGAAGAGAACGATCAGAAGTTTAATCAATACCTAGACTCGATTAACCATGCTCCCTATGGCGTGATTGTTGGCTTAGCGATTGTGTTGTTTTGTGCGTTTTCTTTCTTCGTTTTAGTAAGCGTTTTTTAGGATGGGATCGTCCTAGCTTTTACGCTCAGCTCCTCAGAAGAATGAGGGTTTATCGATGTTTTGAGAAAGGGGCGATCGCTCCTTTTTTTGCTTTAGGATGTTCGGGATTTGGTCGTTGTTTTGGGTTTTGCGTTGACAATAGATGGGTGAACAAGTCTAAACACAGGGCTTGACCATGGCGCTGTCCTGCGGTGCGGCGGCTATCCGGTCAGTCGGCGAAGGCTTCAACCACCACTCCATCCCTTGTTGAAATCAACTGAAGTGGCGATGGCGTTCATAACAATCGTTTAGGTCAACGTACTGATAGCATCGATCGCGGCTTCGAGGGCGATCGCCACGTGGGTCCAGTGGGTTCCCCCTTGGCAAAAGACGAGGTAGGGTTCTCGCAGAGGGCCATCCGCAGAAAATTCTGAGGTGCTGCCGTCGATAAACGTGCCCCCAGCCATCACCAGTTCGCTCTCGTACCCCGGCATTTCCGCCGGAACGGGGGTGAGGTAGGAACCGATGGGGGAATACTCCTGAATGGCGCGACAGAAGGCGATGATCTTTTCGGGAGAACCGAGCTTGATCGCCTGAATCACGTCCCGGCGGGGAGCAAAGGGAGCCGGATTCACCGGATAGCCTAGTTCTTTGAATACGTAAGCGGTGAGGTGATTGCCCTTGATCGCCTCGCCCACCATCTGCGGCGCTAGAAACAGCCCTTGAAACAGCAACCGATTCTGGTCAAATGTCGCACCCCCTTCACTGCCAATGCCGGGAGCCGTCAGCCGACAGGCCGCCATTTCCACCAGATCCGACCGTCCTGCCACGTAGCCACCCGCCGTTACGATCGTACCCCCCGGATTTTTGATCAGCGATCCCGCCATTAAATCTGCGCCAACGGCGGTGGGTTCCCGATCCTCCACAAACTCGCCATAGCAGTTATCCACAAAGCAGACGGTGTGGGGATTTTGCTGTTTGACGATCTGGACGATCTTTTCAATATCAGCGATCGCCAAACTCGATCGCCAGGAATAGCCACAGGAACGCTGGATCAATACCATCCGTGTTTCCGGACGAATCGCCGTTTTCAACCCCGCCCAATCTAGGGTTCCGTCGGGTAACAAATCCAGTTCGCGGTAGGAAATTCCGAAATCCTTAAGAGATCCTTGATTTGAGCCGCGTACCCCAATAACTTCCTCTAAGGTATCGTAGGGCGCACCTGCAACAGCGAGTAGCTCATCCCCGGGACGTAAGATGCCGTACAGCGCACAGGCGATCGCGTGTGTGCCAGAGACAAATTGCACCCGGACACAAGCTGCCTCTGCTTGCATAACCGACGCGAATACGTGATCGAACACTTGACGACCCAGATCGTCGTGGCCGTATCCAGAAACGCTGGCAAAGTGCTGCACACCTACATGGTGATCTCGAAAAGCGGATAGAACTCGCTTGAGATTTTCCTTCACTTGGGTATCGATGGCGGAGAAGGTGGTACTGAGGGCTTGTTGAGCCTCAAGTAGCCGATTTGGACTATCCATAGGGTGATCTGGCGTTGCGCGAGCGTTGCTAGGTTGATGTAGTGCGGAGGAGATTGTACACCGCAAGGTGTATCATTGGAAATTGTGTATTCGAATTAACTACATGGCAGTTGCAAGTTCTCCTGTTACATCCTTAAAGCCAAACTGGGGCGTCATTTTGTTCATGACGTTTATCCATGTGATGGCTCTTTTTGCGTTCCTACCTGGCAACTTTAGCTGGGCAGCTGTTGGGGTTATGTTACTTCTGCATTGGATTACTGGCGGGCTAGGCATTACCCTAGGGTTGCACCGACTCGTGAGCCATCGCAGCTTTCAAGTTCCCAAGTTGCTAGAGTATTTCTTAGTATTTTGCGCTAGTTTGGCGTGTCAGGGTGGGCCGATTGAGTGGGTTGGTTTGCATCGCCATCACCATGCTTATTCTGACCAAAATAACGATCATCACGATTCAAGCAAGGGCTTCTGGTGGAGCCATATGGGCTGGATGATGTATGAAGTTCCAGCCAAAAAAGAGTTAGACCGTTTTACAAAAGATATTTCAAGTGATCCGGTTTATCGGTTTCTTGATAAATATTTCTTGCTGGTTCAAGCGGCGCTAGGTGTCGTGTTGTACGTCTTAGGTGGCTGGCCGTTTGTGATTTGGGGGATTTTTGTCCGCTTGGTGCTGGTGTATCACTGTACCTGGTTTGTGAACAGTGCCACCCATAAGTGGGGCTATCGCAGCCATGAGTCGGGCGATCGCTCCACGAACTGCTGGTGGGTTGCCCTCGTCACCTACGGTGAAGGCTGGCACAACAACCACCATGCTTACCAGTATTCGGCTCGGCATGGGCTGCAATGGTGGGAGTTTGATATAACCTGGCTGACCATTTGCTTCTTAGAACGGCTGGGGCTGGCTACGAAGGTGAAGCTTCCGGCAAGCAGTTAGGCTGTGCCTTACCGCTAAAAAAATAAATAAAGCGGGGCATGGTTTGCTCCGCTTTATCGTTATTGGGGAAGAATACAAGTTGCCTGGGGCGATCGCCCGTTTCTATTTCTTGGCAAATCCTTTTGGGCTAGTCGTCGATGCCGTGGGATCCGAATAATCGGCGATCGCGAAAATGTAAATGCCATGAGCCACTAAGGCCGCAAGCCAGCCTCCCGTCACCCACACAGGCCAAGCCCAGTCGGCTTGCTGGAGGGTACGCACAAACCACAGTCCTGAATTCGAAGCGGCGAATAGGGCGACATGGGTTGCAAAGGTCATGCGGTCATCCAGTTTACGGAAGGCCGGGTCATTGCGGTCAGGTTTTCGAGGCCAACGAGGAGGCATAACAGCAGGAATCGACTACTCGCCTAGCTTATCATTCCTGAGCAATCGTCAGGGTGTATCGGTTCTCTTGTCCAGCGCGATCGCCTATGAATAGCGAATAGTTGCCTTCTTCCCAAACGCCCGGTACTTCAATCACGCCACCCGATAGTTCATTAGCCATCACACATTGATTGAAACCGTGAGGCCCTGTGATTAAGAGCGTCGGCTGTCCTTGACTTTCCAGGGTGAATACGAGCGATGTCAGTCCTTCGGTCACCCGCAGCATTTCATTGGGCTGGTTCGAGATAAACCCGCAATCACTCTCCTGAGAACCGCCAGAGGTGCCGCGCAGCACAACGGGTTCATTAATTGGCGTGCTAGTTGTCCCTGCCATAGCAGTGGGCGCGATCGCAACTGTCGCCAACAGTGCCATCGGAATAACGCTTAATTTTTTCAGCATGATTTATGATCGCTCTCCTTGGCAATGAATGAAGTCCAAAGAGCAGTATTGCCAATTCCTATACTACTTCTACACTTTTAATGATGGTTCAACGCTTATGTTAGTTCCCCATCTGTCCGGTTCGAACCAGTAAACCCTAGGCCCACCGAGTTTTGAAGCAGAACGCCATGAATCGATATCTCAAGGTTCTGGGATTATTTTGGGAAACGGCGATCGCTGCTGAGTTGGAATATCGACTCAATTTTGTCGTGGCGACCCTCAGCAGCATTGGCAATCTGGCAGGAAGCCTATTTGGGCTGTTCCTATTCTACCAGGGAGGATCGGGCTATAGCTTTGCAGGCTGGAGCTGGGAAGAAGCCTTGATTGTACTGGGCGTTTTCACGGTGCTTCAGGGCTTTGCCGCCACTGCCCTTTCGCCCAACCTCAACCGCATTGTCAAACATGTGCAAGATGGCACCCTAGACTTTGTTCTGCTGAAGCCGATTAGCTCTCAGTTTTGGCTCTCGACGCGCACCCTCTCTCCGTGGGGCTTGTCGGATGTTTTATTTGGTGCGCTGCTCATTGGTTATGCGGGGTCGAAGTTGGGACTGTCGGCGATCGCCTATCTCAGTGGCCTGATTCCGCTACTGTTGGGATTTTTGATCCTCTACAGCCTCTGGTTCATGCTCGGAGCCATGAGCATCTGGTTTGTGAAAATCTACAACGTCACGGAAGTGCTGCGGGGTTTATTAGAAGCTGGACGCTTTCCAACGGTGGCCTATCCAGCCGCCTACCGCTTCTTTTTTACCTTCATCATTCCGGTGACGTTCCTCACCACCATTCCGGCACAGGCGTTTCTCCTGCGCGTTGAATCCTACTGGATTTTGAGCGCTACCGTGTTGGCGATCGCCCTTCTCTTCGTTTCCAATCGGTTTTGGCGATTTGCCCTCCGCTTTTACACCAGCGCATCTAGCTAATTGGTAGTGGTTTGCGACACGGTGATTCTTCGCTTGATGAACGGCTATGCGATTCTCCGTAGAAGATGCTACGTGAGTGCTGATGATGCAACGTATCGTCAACTCAAACCTGAAAACTCAAAACTCAAAATTGCTCTGAAAATAGATTTTTATCCTGCGGGGTGACGCCACCGCGTCCTGGACGATTGGTATGAGAAAGATCATCAAGTCTTGGCATAAGACTAGAAAACCGTATCCACAAGCGACTACAATTCTTAAGGCTGATTATTGATCACATAAACGCTCAGGATTAGGCTTTCGCAGATGGCAGAAACCCTCTTTTTTAACGCACTTCGGCAGGCTACCGACGAAGAAATGGCGCGCGACCCGTCCGTGTACGTTCTTGGAGAGGACGTCGGACACTACGGCGGCTCCTACAAAGTCACCAAAGATCTCTACAAAAAATACGGAGACCTGCGCGTTCTAGATACACCTATTGCTGAGAACGGCTTTACTGGAATGGCGATCGGCTCAGCGCTGACGGGCTTGCGTCCCATCATTGAGGGGATGAACATGGGCTTCCTGCTCCTCGCCTTTAACCAGATTGCCAACAATGCCGGAATGCTCCGCTATACCTCTGGCGGCAACTTCAAGATTCCCATTGTGATTCGCGGCCCCGGTGGGGTGGGACGGCAGCTTGGGGCAGAACACTCCCAACGCCTAGAAGCCTATTTCCAAAATGTGCCGGGACTAAAAATGGTGGCCTGCTCCACCCCCTACAACGCCAAAGGCTTACTGAAAGCGGCGATTCGGGACGATAATCCGGTCCTGTTCTTTGAGCATGTGCTGCTGTACAACCTCAAGGAAGACATTCCCGATGAAGAGTACGTGCTGCCCCTCGATAAAGCAGAAGTAGTTCGCCCTGGGAAAGATGTCACCATCCTGACCTATTCCCGGATGCGCCACCACTGTACGACCGCAGCGAAAAAGTTAGAGAAAGAAGGGTTCGATCCGGAAATTATTGACTTGATTTCTCTAAAACCGCTGGACATGCAAACAATCTCGGAGTCGGTTCGCAAGACTCATAAAGTGATTGTGGTTGAAGAGTGTATGAAAACGGGTGGCTTAGGAGCAGAGATCACAGCATCCGTTAATGACCAGCTTTTTGATGAGCTAGATGCTCCGGTGCTGCGGTTAGCTTCCCAGGATATTCCAACACCCTATAACGGTACTTTGGAAGCGTTGACTATTGTGCAACCCGATCAGATTGTGGAAGCGGTTAAAAAGATGGTTAAGGGACAGATTTAGGGCAATTTGCCTGACTCTATCGTTCAATGCCATATTCTGAACGTCGTTGCGTAGAATTTACGCAACGATTTCTTTTTTAAACGTGGTCGTTATTCCACTGAATATCCAGGAGCGGAGAGGGAGCAACGCGATGTCAACCTTTAATAACGGCCACAGGTCGTAGGCGGGCAACTTTGTGGGGAATGCCAGCGTGGCTCACCGTTTCAACTACGCGGCTAACATCCTTGTAAGCCTGGGGAGCCTCCTCCGCTAGACCCGACATCGACCCCGCTCGCACGCGCACGCCTTCATGTTCCAAATCCTCCCGCAACTGATTTCCGCGAATGGTGCGCTTCGCCCGATGGCGGCTCATCACTCGCCCTGCCCCATGACAGGTCGATCCGTACGATAGCGCCTCATTGGCTTCTGTACCCAACAAGATCCAACTCTCAGTTCCCATTGATCCGGGCACTAGGACGGGCTGTCCCAGGGGGCGATACTCTGGCGGTAGTCCTTCAAATCCAGGGCCAAAGGCACGAGTGGCTCCCTTGCAATGAACGCATACCTGTTGGGTCTGCCCATCAATGGTGTGGGTTTCGATCTTCGCCATATTGTGGGCAATGTCGTAGACCTGGGCGCAACGTTCCCGCTTCCGTCTTGCCGAAAACCTCTGCAAAACTGCGTCGGGTATGGTAGGCAAGCGCTTGACGATTGGCAAAGGCAAAGTTCGCAGCGGCCTTCATCGCACCCAAATAGGCTTGTCCTTCAGGGGAATTGAGCGAGGCACAGACGAGTTCCCGATCGGGCAGGTGAATGCCGTACTGAATCACCGCAAGCTGAAACTGTTGCACATAGTCTGTACAAATTTGATGGCCGAATCCTCGTGAACCACAGTGGATTTGCACCGCCAAGCACCCTTTTTGTAGCCCCATTACTTCGGCAGCATCAGCATCAAACACATGATCAACCACATCGACTTCCAGGAAGTGATTCCCGGCTCCCAAGGTTCCCCACTGTCCTTGCCCCCTAGTTTTGGCGCGTGGACTCACTTCATCGACATTTGCGCCCTCCAGACACCCGAATTCCTAAGTGCGGGCGGAGATCATCTTCAGTTGCATACCCCTGCGCAAACGCCCATTTTGCCCCTTGGTGACAGACGTGATCTACATCCTGGGTAGACAGCGGAAGACTGCCCCCTTCGCCCACACCGCTGGGACAGTTGCGATACAGCGCACTGGCGAGATCGCCCAATCGGGGTTGAGCGCTTTCGTAATCGATATTCGAAGCTAAAACCCGCACGCCGCAGTTGATGTCATAGCCCACTGCACCCGGAGAAATGATGCCATCGGGTAATCGCGACACCATCACGCCACCAATCAGCATCCCGTATCCCTGGTGAACATCGGGCATGATCGCCACATGCCCCACCAACCCCGGAAGCTGTGCGACATTAACCGCTTGCTGTAGGGACAAATCTCCCAAGGCATCCTCTAGAAGCTCGTCGTCGGCAAAGACCCAAACGGGCACGGTCATCTGGGGATGGAACGACGTGGGAATTTCCCAAATATAGTCTGAGAGGCGATTGAAATCCTGTTTAGTAATCATGGAATGAGGATCGCTAAACGTCTAATACAATTGTCGCCTCAATACCTGCGTCTGTCTGAATAATTGCTAAGTTGTGATAAGTTGCGGCTTTGATATCTTTCTTCCAATGACAGACGGGTGAACCCCTTAGTCTGACGGTGAGATCGGTAGGGGTTAGCGTTTGAATGTCGATTTGATTAAATCCTAGGTTCTCGCTGTCGTGAAAATGCAGTTTTGCAACGGCGAATGATTCCGGCGATCGCATTTGCAACGGCGGAGGATGAACCTAGGGTTAACAGTGCGCCTAAAAATAGGGAAACGCCCTGAAACGCGGGTGAATTAAACCCAGGGATGTAAGGTGCAGCAACAATACAGCCGATTGCAGATAAGAGAATGGTTGCTAGACGATTGGTCGGTCGTATCCATTCTTGATAGAACCAGGGATAGGCATCATCCCGACCCAGTTCGGTAATGACCAGCTTAGCGAATTGAATCACGTAGAAAGTGATCAGAGCAATAATCCCAATGGTGATAAAGTTTGGTAGAAATTAGACAAACGTTTTGACTAATTCACTAATTCGATAGGCAATATTGCTCAGAATAGATTTGCCAACGGCTTTAGTTGCTGGAAACTGACTCAAAATAAAAGGCAAGTAAAGATAGAAAGCGCCAATAATAAGAACTAGGCGTGTTAATCGGACAACGCCTGACAGGAGATATCCAGTTACGTTAGAGCTAAAAATACCGCTAGGGTAATGGTACTCGCGATCGCCAGGATAATTCCTTTCACCACGCTTTCAACGCTGCGATCGCTACGGTACTGCGTTATCCCCGATTGAATGAATTGAACGGCCTGGTCTGCTATTTCTTGGCGGGTTTGGTTATTGATGCTATCTGTGTCGTGCACCGTAAGAAGGACAGGATCGCCAGCCATGACAACGGTGGCACCATTTTGTTCTTCTGCCCGAATACTATCGGGGGAAATGCTGGCATCATTGGCGATCGCAATGATCCGATCATTAATAATTTCTGCTCGCTCTTTAGCAGAGACAACCCCTGGAATCCCTCGCCTCACCTGAAGCAGTGTGTTGCCGTCTAGGACGATTGGATAACCATCTACTTCATTGCCCTCTTTATTCACGATCTGGGTGGTTGGCGCATTTTCCTGGGCAACGGGAGTACTCTCCTGAGCATGAACCGGATGCAGGGCGATCGCCAAACAGAAGATAGTGATCCCTAAAATTAACCAGGTTCGCAACCGTCGATTACAGAACCGAAACCATTGAAGAAGGGCATGCATAGTCTGTAGAACACGTAATTATGAGTTCTAAGAGCATAGTGCTCTTTAACAAGAAAGCGATCGCCTTGGCAAAAACTGTAACCAAAGGCGATCGCGCTTTTAGAGATTAAACCGCGTTCGATAGACTGTTGATGGAGCGTTAATGGCTCAGTAGACTACTCAACCGTAACTTCAATCACAGGATTTTCATTGACAGCGACATCAGATGTCTTCCGGCTGCGGCCTGCTAGGAACTCGCTCATCAGTTGGGAAACTTCTGCGACTAGGAGCGTGACCACAACACTATCGTCAATCCAACCAATCACTGGGATGAAGTCTGGCGAAATATCTAGGGGGCTGAAGAGATATACTAACGTTCCGGCAATGATGACCCAGCGATACTTGCTGTTGCGAATGGACATTTTGTACCAGTTGTAGAACGATTGTGCCAGGTTCTTCATGACTCTACCTCGGTCGGCTTACATCATTTATAGTGTCAGTTTCTTTCGGCATCGCATAGTGTAGATAGTCCCCCCAAAAAAGTGGGGTTCTTCCCCCCATGCCCTCCGAAATAGAGATCAGTAATCATGAAGGGATAGACGCCTTGCCGCCAACGTTCCCTCATCTTGGAGTCAAATACTCTACGTAGATCAAAAAAATATTTGTATCTGGAGATACGGCTTAATATTTTCTTAAAAATTGTAATCGCAACTACAACGATCGACCAGGAAAGAGTGTTCATTGATGCGAGTAATCTTTTTGCCTAGGTACATTCACTTGTGAACGATTCAGTCATGATACACAAGCGTTTATGGTTTCGCGCGAAGTCATTGCGATTTGCAGGTGTGGCAATGGTCATCGCTACCCTGATCTGGGCTGCCAATACGCTGACCCATGCAATCCCGGTTGCCGCGCAGGACAATGTTTACGAAGTCTTATCTACGCCCGATCATGTGATCTGGGGTGAACTGTTCAAGCCCGATAGCGAGCCGATTTTGCGGGTTCAGTCGGGCGATCGCATTCGAATGCAAACGATTTCCCACGAGGGAATTTTGCCCGATCAAGGCGACACAATTGAATTTCTAACCAAAGGTGGGATTGCCAAAGACGATATTTTGGCTGATCAGCTCACGGTTAAAACGAAGCCGGATGCGTTGTTGTACGGTAGTGCCGCCATTGATTTTGAGGTTTCTCAGGTCGTGGATATCGTCAAAGGTATTCATGGGGGGATTCCCAAGGAATCCTTTGCAGCGTTGAAGGCCGAGTAGGTCGCATTGGCGATCGCTTCAACTCCCTAAGTGAGGTCTGCAGGGAACATTATTCCTTGCAGAGCTTCTTTTCACTCAAGGTCGCTCAGACCTAATCTAGGATGAGGGTACGCCTTTTCCTATAATCGATTAACGTGCGTACGGCTAAGCTAGAGTAATGCTGAATTTATTTCATCAACAAGATTGTGAATGTTGCGACCCTAGGGGCACCCTCAGCGAGGCGATCGCCCTGGATGTCCAGTCTAACAAAACCCGTCGGTTGAGCATTGCGCTGGCGTTAATTACGGGATTTGCGATCGCGGAGGTCGGGGTTGGCTGGCTGAGCCATAGCCTCGCGCTCGTTGCGGAATCGATTCACATGGTGTCCGACTGTGGGGCACTGGCGATCGCTCTGTTCGCGGCTTGGTTGGAACAGCGGACAATCCAAAAAAACGGTGGAGTAGGCCTCAAACATTACCGCATTGAAGCATGGGCAGCGCTGATCAACGGTGGGGGATTGCTGCTAATCGCCCTCTGGATTCTCCAAGAAGCTACAACCCACCTCCAATCGCCTGCGGAGGAAATTCTTAGTATTCCAATGCTGCTAACGGCGATCGTGGGGTTTAGCATTAACACCCTCAATGCCTCTCTGCTGCACGGGCACAGCCATGATGATTTGAATTTGCGCGGTGCGTTTCTCCACATGGTGGCCGATGCAGCCAGTTCGGTCGGTGTTATTCTTGCGGCGATCGCGGTTGCGGTCTGGGGATGGACGTGGGCGGATAGTCTCACCAGTATGCTGGTGGCACTGCTGATCATCGTGGGTTCGGTTCCCCTCATTGTTCAAAGTATTTCGGCGTTGACTACAAAACCTGCACCTTTTCCTTCTGTCAACGAAATTCAGCAAATCCTGCAAACCCTCGATGGGGTCATTGCCGTTGAGATCCACTCGGAGTTAGCCAACTCATCTGAAAAGGGATCTCTCGTTCACATTACGCTACGAACTGCAAATACTGAGGTGGGCGATCGCCTCCAGCAACAAGCCTATCAAATCCTTGATGCCCGCTGGTCAATCCCGAAGAACACTGTTCAAATTACTGTTATCCCTCAGCCCCCACTGATGAATCTTTCTATCCCGTCGAATTTAGAAATTCTGACCTCTAACTCCTGAGGAACTTTTTATATTTGTCTGAGTCTTGAGAACCTGATGAGGTGAATTCATGCATTGAGTGCATGAGAGATCCTACCTCTCAGGTTTTTTACTGCCTCATGTCGAGGTTAGCGTCTCTTAGCTAGCAGGATTTCTCCTGGTTGGGACGCAGCTATCGACACTTTACCAATTCAACGACTTAAGGAACAGTATATTTATGGCAACTCCAAGCTACATCGGGACTCTGGACGATATTGTGGATGAATTTGACCTCGATGTTGATGATCTCGTCAATGGTGTTGATGACAGCGACGATCTGAATGACATTGACGTAGATGATCTAGACGATTTCTTTGATGAGATCGCCGACAACTTTGACAAAATTGTTGACAATGGCGGCTTCTTGGGCGGTCTCTTTGGCGGTGGTGGCGGCGACGATCCCAGCGATGATGATGACGCTATCCTAGGCAACAACGATGATGAGGATATTGATGCTGAAGATGGCAACGATGCGCTCAATGGCAATGGGGGCGATGATGTCCTCAAAGGAAATGACGGCAACGATCTTGTCTACGGTGAAGACGGTGGGGATAAAATCCTGGGTGGTCAAGGCAATGATTGGATGCTGGGCGGCAATGATGATGATGTCTTGAAGGGCGGGAATGATGATGATGTCCTTGCAGGTATGGATGACGATGATAAGCTGCTGGGCGGTCGTGGCAATGATTTCCTGGTCGGTGGATCGGGTGAAGACGTTTTAGATGGCCAGAGCGGTGACGATATCTTAGTCGGTGGCGATGACAAAGACATCTTCAAAATTAATGATGGTAAAGGCTTCGCACTCATCAAAGATTTCAGCGATGGCGAGGATCTTTTGGGCTTGAACAAAATCAAGTTTGGAGATTTAAAATTTGCCCAAAACAAAGACGATGTCAATATCAAGCTGGGTCGAGATTTGCTCGCTACAGTTCAAGATTTTGACGCAGGCGATTTTAGTAAAGCCGATTTCACCTCTGTGTAGCGATCGCGTTTGACGTAGCCCTCTGTTTGCGAGAATAGACTCGGTGTTGTGGGTTGAAAAACCCGCAGCACTTTTTTCGATCTCTATGAAAAACCGTCACCTTTTGTATAGAGATCCTGCGTTCCTATCTGGAGATTTGTACACTTGGACATATAGTCCCCTAGGGGCGATCGCCCCTATTTCAACGTTTTGGGTTTCTTCGATCACGACATTAACCTCAGATTTAGCATAGGGAGAACATGCAATGGAACGAGCAACAGGATTGTTTGGTGGTGTTTTTGATATTCTCGATATTTTTGATGGCGGCGATAGTTTTGATGATTTTGTAGACAATTTGTTTGACGATTTTGATGTCGATGATCTTTTAGATGATTTCTTTAACTTCAATGATTTTGGTGATCTCGACGATCTCGACAATCTCTTTGATGATGCCGATGACCTTTTTGATGACATCTTTGATGACGATATCTTCGACGACAATGACGATAACGATAACGATGATGGCGGCAGCGGAAACGATGTGCTGAATGGTTCCGAGCAGCGCGATCGCATCAAAGGCTTTGGTGGTGACGATATCATCTATGGTCGCAATGGAAACGATACCCTAAAAGGTGGAAACGGTCAGGATTTGATCAATGGTGGACAAGGGAATGACACGATCTTTGGCGAGGAGGATGAAGATCTCTTACTTGGCGATATTGGCGACGATCATCTTTCCGGTGATGACGGGGATGATGTTCTGAACGGTGGGAGGGGCAGTGATGATCTTGAAGGGGGAGACGACGATGATCTCCTCGACGGTGCGAGTGGCAGAGATCGACTCGATGGTGGGCAGGGAGATAATACTCTCTTAGGTGGTAAGAAAAAAGGTAATTGGTCACAGCAAGAAGCACACCGTATTGAGAATAAGGCGTTTCCTTC
>JACYMB010000067.1 GCA_015272205.1 Synechococcales cyanobacterium T60_A2020_003
ACTGAAGGAAACGCCTTATTCTCAATACGGTGTGCTTCTTGCTGTGACCAATTACACCCAATCTACTATTAGCCGCCAAATCCAAGCGTTGGAAACGGAATTGGGGATGGCCTTATTCCATCGGGCAGGGGCAAAGCTAACGCTAGCAGGTGAGAAATTACTTCCCCGTGCCCGCCGGATTTGCCAAGAGTGGCAAACCGTTACCACCGAAATTTCTGAATTGGTGGATGGCAAACAGACTGAGCTATGCATTGCAGCAATCCATTCCATGTGCTCCCATTATCTTCCTCCTGTTTTGCAGCAGTTCTGCCAGGAATATCCCCAGGTTCAGCTTCGGGTCACCTCTCTAGGAAGCGATCGCGCGCTCAAAGTGCTTAAAGATGGGTTAGTCGATCTCGCCATCGTCATAGATAATCGCTTTTTAACCACGAATCCGGCAATGGTCGTTGATCCGCTCTACCATGAACCCATCTTGGCACTCATGGCCGCCAGTCATCCCTTGACGAAATATGATGCTGTCCCTTGAGCCGAGCTTGCCCGCTACCCCCAGGTCGTTTTTAAAGATGGATACGGCATGCAGCGGTTAGTGCAAGAGCAATTTCAGCGACAGGGGCTAACCCTCAATGCCGCGCTTGAGCTGAATACCCTTGATGCCTTCCGTGGCGTCATTCGTCAGGGCGAGTTAGTCGCACTCTTACCCCAATCCGCTGTGATCGACACCTACCAAGATGTGATGTTAGCGGTTCGCCCCACCGCAGATCCAATGCTGACTCGCCAAGTGGTTTTAGTCACGACCCAAGATCGAGTTCAGATCCCGCCCATTCAACGGTTTCGTCAGCTTGTTCAGCACCATGCGGTACGCTACACGGCGATCGCCCCTGCTGATCTTTCCTCCGCCTCAATGTCGTAACTGGAGACCGTGGGTATGAGCCAAACATTTCGAGCGTTTATCCAAAAAGTGGGAAGTGGCCCCCACACGAGCAAGGATCTAACCCGTGAAGAAGCGGCGATCGCCATGGGCATGATGCTTTTAGAAGAGGCAACCCCAGCTCAGATTGGAGCATTTCTGATTGCCCACCGTATCAAGCGTCCGGTTGGGGATGAACTGGCCGGAATGCTAGACACCTACGATGAGTTAGGCCCACATTTAACCTATGGCGGAAAAGCTCCGGTCACCGTACTGGGAACTCCCTATGACGGGCGATCGCGCACTGCTCCCCTCACGCCTCTCACAGCCTTAATCCTCGCTACCGTTCACCGTCCTGTCGTGATGCACGGTGCCGGACGCGTACCGACGAAGTACGGGTTGCCGCTGGTAGATATCTGGCAGCATCTAGGAGTTGATTGGACTGCACTTTCCTTAGAGACAATTTCATCCATTCTCACGTCCGTTAATCTTGGCTTTGTGTATACGCCCCAACACTTCGCCCTGACCAATGCGCTGATCGAGTATCGAGACCAAATCGGAAAACGTCCGCCCCTAGCGATGCTGGAGCTAATGTGGGCACCTGTAAACGCGAGTCAGCTTCAGATTGTTTCTGGCTATGTTCATCCGCCGACAGAAAACTTTTTCCGCGAAACCTTTGCACGCCGAGGGCAACAGCAATTCGTTACGGTAAAAGGTTTAGAGGGAAGCTGCGATTTACCGCGCGATCGCACCTGCATTATCGGTATCCATACTCCTAATACTCCCTCGAACGCCGACCTTGATCGGATACTGCTTCACCCCCGCGATTATGGATTTGCAGGCACAGACGTGCCTCTCGCAGACACGCCCGAATTCATATCCCAAATACAGGCTGTTCTGAGGGGTGAAGCATCAGAACTACAGCGCTCGGCCATTTGGAACGGTGGATTTTATCTATGGCAAGCAGGGGTGTGTTCTAGTATTGAGGCAGGGCTTGCTCACGCTGAAGACTTACTCATGACCCAGCAAGTTGCTGCCACTTTAGAAAAACTCCAAGTCGAAGTCCGCCGCGCGATCAATGTTCAAACCGGGCGGGTTCAGCTTGAAACGTCTCTTTAGAATGGGGGCAGAATCTCCAGTGACTGTTATCGAAATCGTCTCATGAGTCAATCCATCCCCACAGTTTTAGCGCTCGATTTTGACGGTGTCATTTGCGACGGACTGATCGAGTACTTTCAAACCGCATGGCGTGCTTATTGCAACGTGTGGAAGCCGGATAATCCGACTCCGCCCGTAGACTTAGCCGAACGTTTTTATGCCCTGCGTCCCGTTGTGGAATCGGGTTGGGAAATGCCCCTGGTGCTGCGATCGCTCCTTCTAGGGACACCCGATGCCGATATTTTGGATCACTGGTCGGCTCTGACTCAACCCTTATTAGATGCAGAGAATCTAGATAAAACCCAGCTTGCCCACCAGGTTGACGGAGTACGCGACGAGTGGATTAGCCACGATTTAGATCACTGGCTAGCGCAGCATCGCTTTTATCCGGGTGTGATTGAGCGACTCCAGCAGTGGCAACTTGATCAAAATGTAGAACTAACGATTATTACTACCAAAGAAGGCCGCTTCGTCCAAAAATTACTGCACCAGCAAGGTGTGGTATTGACTCCAGACCAAATTTTTGGGAAGGAGGTCAAACAACCTAAGGCCGTGACACTGCGATCGCGCCTTCACCAAGATCCAGGACATCCTCCCACCATCTGGTTTATTGAAGATCGGCTCAAAACCCTACAGCAGGTTAGCACTGTGCCCGAACTCGACTCTGTCGCTTTATTTTTAGCGGATTGGGGATATAACACGGTGCGCGATCGTGATTCAGCCCAGAACGATCCTCGCATTCACCTTCTGTCCCTAAAGACCTTTAGCCAACAGCTTCCCCGCTGGCTCTCCGATTCCTCATCGAAACTGCCGTCTGGGTAGATGAATCATCCCAGAACTTGTCAGAATAAAGGGAATGTATCCTTCAGCTCATCTCGTTTCCTCGCATGAGTTCCTTGAAACCGTCCCATATTGCCTGTTTAGAAGATGAAACAGCTCAGCTTTATGCCGAAGTTATTCAAGTCATCACCGATCGTCAATGTTGCTGGGCACGCCCTATTGCCCTCGTTCAAAGTCTTAGTTCCGAGCCGTTTAGTCTCCCCGGACATCAGGCTGACCTAGGGGGAATAGAAGCAGTCAGGATTCACGATCTACGCGAAGGTGCCGATTTACTGCTGCCATTAAGCCTTTTTCGAGTCGCACTAGACACCGAAGTCATTCCTCTATTGATGCGATTAGAGGTACCCAAAGCAGAGATCGGGAGCGATCGCAAAGTTCACCAATTGCTCCAAGCATTCGTCCACCAGCTATGCAAGACACACCCGGACGCCTTTGCTTAGCGTGTAAACAAATAGATTCTTTGAGCAGTGACTCAGAGCTTGAAGACGCTGACTCAGGGCGTGGCGCTAAGGACTCGGACTCAGGCGAATTCTGCCCTGATCCATCTCATCCATTAACAACTCTAGCGCTTCATAATCTGCATCAGAGATATAGCCCAACCGAGTCAACTCATAATTAATGGCGTTCTCAATGTCTGGCGTAAGCTGCTTGATATGGAGTGCTTTCTCAACGAGCCTGCGAATAGCGTGACTGGTTTTCATAGCAGTGGATTCCTTGAACGTCGAGGAGGCGAAACTTATGGAAGATTGTCGGCCAATTATGGACTCAACAGTGTGACTCTCTATTCCGGAAAAAGTGATTAAGATCACACTTTCGCAAATTTTGAATCGCGGAATATCCTCCTTCTAAAGGAGACCATCCAAAGTCCAGGAGAGATTTATGCTCTCAACTAAACAGCCGTGTAGACAGTTTCTATGCGAGAAGGACTATTTGAATTCTCAACGGGCGATCGCTGCATCTGCAACTTTTTTATCCGGTTTCTGTAGTTTATCCGCTACCGGTAGCGCAAGATCGATAGGATTACAAATTTCCATAGCACAGCAACACGTGTCAATGCGCTAAAGCCCATGACGCCGTTCAAGCTGCCAAAGTTCCACAGCAAAATTTTCATCCCAAAACCATTAAGGATTCTGTAAATTCATGAAAGTTTGTAGCTCTTTACACTTTTTCCGTAGGAACACTGAGCTGAAATGATGGGCATGGATTATTTTTCGAGCTGACTATTTGGAAAAACTGGTGTAGTTGTTCAGCAGATCCAAGATTCCTGCTTAGTCTCGATGAAAAACTTGAATTCTAGGCTAGGAATGTTTGGCATTACTTTTGTATTTCCTAGGGTTTTGACTCAAAAACTGTTATGCTTACGCTTTCTAACGCACGGGTTGTCCTCCTAGATCCTCAGGGGTCGATCACCAAGCAAACTGCTCACGAATTCAAAGCACTGGCTTCCCAAGTTTTATCCAGCGGTCAGTATGCCGCGCTTATCGTGGATATGCACGCCGTTGAGTCCCTCGATAGCGATGGCCTAATGGCGTTGGTGTCAGTCTTAAATTCAGCTCAACAGGCAAACTGCTCACTCAAGCTTTGCAACATCTCTCCAGCCATCCAGATCATCTTGGAGGTCAGCCAATTGGAGCGGGCGTTCGAAATTCTGGATGAGCGTCCCGCTGCCAGATCATCCCTCGCTGCATAGTTCCCCATTCAAACCGCCAGGATTGAGGTTCATCCGGTATAGTGGATCGATGACTCCCTTGTGATGGAACGTAATCACCGTGTCTGTTTTGGCTGAGCAACTCATTACTCCTGATATTCTTAGACCTGCACGCTACCTGGGTAATGAACTAGGTGCAGTTCACAAGCCTTGGACAGAAGCAGTCGTGCGCTGGGTGTTGACCTATCCAGAGATCTATGAGGTCGGCGCATCTAACCTGGGGCACATCATTCTGTACGGCATTCTCAATACTCAGCCCCGCCAATTGTGCGATCGCGCCTACCTGCCTGCCCCTGACCTATCAGCCAAACTTCGACAAACGCAGACGCCGCTTTTCGCCGTTGAATCGAAGCGATCGCTGACGGATTTTGACATTCTTGGCTTCAGCCTCAGCTATGAGCTAGGCGCAACTAATATTTTGGAAATGCTGTCCCTAGCGCATATTCCGCTAACATGGCGGGAACGTCTCGCTCCTGGCGCGTGGGACGTAGCCAATGGCAGCTATCCCCTGATCTTTGCTGGGGGACAAACGGCAACCTCTAATCCCGAACCCTACGCCGATTTTCTGGATTTCGTGGCATTAGGGGATGGCGAGGAATTGCTCCCTGAAATTGGGCTCGTGATCGAAGAAGGCAAAGCAGCCGGACTCAGCCGCGAAGACCTCCTGCTCGACTTAGCGCAAATCCCTGGGGTTTACGTCCCCATGTTTTACACGATGGCGGCGGATGGGTCGGTGCATCCCAATCGGCCTGATGTGCCTGAACGGATACTGCGCCGCGTTGCTGCGCCAATTCCGGCTTACTCGATCGGACTCGTTCCCTACATTGAAACCGTTCACGATCGCCTCACCATAGAAATTCGGAGAGGTTGCACCCGTGGCTGTCGGTTTTGCCAGCCGGGAATGCTCACCCGCCCTGCCCGCGACGTAGATCCAGAAACCGTTGTAGACACGATTGTGGATGGAATGCGGGCGACGGGATATAACGAATTTTCGCTCCTGTCCCTCAGTTGTTCGGACTATCTCGCCCTGCCTGCCCTTGGTGTCGAGCTAAAAAATCGGCTGAAGGATGAAAATATTTCTCTGTCCTTGCCTAGCCAACGGGTCGATCGCTTCGATGAAAATATCGCCAACATTATTGGCGGAATGCGTCAGTCCAGCCTCACCTTTGCCCCGGAGGCAGGAACCCAGCGCCTGCGGGATATCGTTAACAAAGGGTTGACCAATGAAGAACTGCTGCGCGGTGTCAAGACGGCCTACGAGCAGGGATGGGATCGGGTCAAGCTTTATTTCATGATTGGGCTTCCGGGCGAAACAGACGCAGATGTGCTGGGTATCGCGGAGACGATGCGCTGGTTGCAGCGGGAATGCCGGATTCAAGGCCGCAAACCCCTTGGGTTTAACGTTACGATTTCCAACTTCACACCTAAACCCCATACGCCCTTCCAGTGGCACTCCGTTTCCACTCGCGAATTTGAACGAAAGCAAAACCTGCTCCGAGCCGAGTTGCGTACCCTGCGCGGCATTAAGTCTAACTTTACCGATGTCCGGATCTCCGCGATGGAAGACTTTGTCGGGCGGGGAGATCGCCGTCTTTCAGCCGTAATCCGACGCGCCTGGGAACTGGGTGCGGGCATGGATGCCTGGTGGGAAAGCTTGGATCGGGCGTTTGCCGCATGGACGCAGGCGATCGAAGAGTCTGATCTGTCGTGGAAGTATCGCCAAGTGGAATCGGGAGAATGGAATGCCTTCGATCCCGATGCTCCCCATCCAGATTTGCCTGAAGGAAGTTCAATCACTACGGTTGACCTGGATAAGCCTCTCCCGTGGGATCACATCGACAGCGGCATTGATAAACACTGGCTTCAGGAGGATCTTCAGCGAGCGTTAGATGCCGCGACGGTTCCCGATTGCTCCTTCGATGGCTGTTCCCATTGCGGGGTATGTGGAGCTGACTTTGGGCATAACGTTGTCGTGCCGCCGCCGCCTATTCCTAAATTTACAGGGCAATTTGTACCGAACCAGACTCGTACCCAGCGATTGCGGGTGCGTTTGGGCAAATTGGGCGATATGGCCTTGGTTAGCCATCTAGATTTGTTACGACTATTCGATCGAGCCGTGCGGCGGGCAGCATTGCCTATTTCCTTCACGGGAGGATTTCATCCCAGTCCTCGAATTGCGACGGCAAACGCCTTGTCTCTCGGCGTCACCAGCACCGGAGAACTTGTGGATTTTGAACTGACGGAACCGATGGCGATTGCCGAGTTTCGCGATCGCCTCGCTGCAGAATTACCGCCAGATATGCCTGTGTATGGCGTTACCGAAATTGACCTCCAAGCGCCCTCGATGACCAAGCTTCTGGAGCAGGCTGAGTACTATGTTGCGGTTGGAGCCATCGAGTCTGACGAAGCCAGCCCATCCCCAATAGAACCGTCGGATTGGAGAGCCTGGGTCAGTGCGGTGATGGCCGCCGATGATCTGCCGATGGAACAAACCACCAAGTCCGGCAAGACTAAAGTGGTCAATTTGCGCGATCGCTTAACCGAATTGACCCCAGTCACCTCCGACGATTGGACGACCGTATGTTCCGCCCCACCTCGTGGATTTGGCGAATCGAGTGTCCTACTCCGTTACATCGGCAGTTGTCGCAACGATGGCACCATGCTGCGACCGGAACAGGTAGTCTTGATGCTGGAACAAGTTTCAGGGCGATCGCTCACTGCCCTCCAAGTCCATCGCCATCGTTTAATTTTGAACGATGCAGACATTCAGTAAACGGCTGTCTCAGAACATACGAATACCAAGATCTGTCAACGCTCTGGCAAGATTCTTTACTTTATCTTACATTTCCTGGTTCACCCATCCCGTCTCCGCGATATAATATGCTGGTAAAGAAGCTGCTTCGATAAAGTCACTCGTGCAACGCTTGCGGTTCTCACTGCGTTCATTGGCTTTCTGCGGATCGCTTCTTCAAGGCTTTTGATTGAATCCTGCCCTTAGCCCTGTTAGACACTAACTCTTGAAAGTAGAGTTCAGACAGCGATCTACCTTCTGCCTATTCAGCATTAGTACAGCCTTAGGGATTGGATGTCTCTGGCTGGACGTCGGAGTCGTCCACTACGCTAAGTCGTGTTAGTGAGCCGCAGCGTCTCCGGGTGTTAGCAGACCGCTATTGCATGATTCATAGGATTACGTTTGGACTTGAGATTTTTAGACTGAGCCTAGGGGAAGGGAACACAGAGTGTTTGTCCCTCAAGTGCTCAAAGATTTTTGAGGAACTTGAATGCCGAAGCAAATTATTATTGCCGAGCAGCATCGAATCGCTGCTGTATTCTCAGAAGATCAAATTCAAGAATTAATCGTTGCAACTGGAAGCCACCAAGTTGGCGATATCTACCTTGGATCGGTCGAAAATGTTTTGCCTGGAATTGATGCTGCCTTCGTCAATATTGGCGACAGCGAACGCAATGGATTTATCCACGTCAGTGACCTAGGGCCTCTACGCTTAAAGCGGTCGGCTGCTTCCATTACAGAGCTGCTGGCTCCGCAGCAAAAGGTGCTCGTTCAGGTGATGAAAGAGCCGACAGGCAGCAAGGGGCCGCGATTGACAGGAAATGTTACCCTCCCCGGTCGGTATCTTGTGTTAATGCCCTTTGGTAAGGGAGTCAATCTATCTCGCCGCATCCGGAACGAAAACGAGCGAAATCGCCTGCGGGCACTCGCAATTCTGGTAAAACCTGCGGGTATGGGGCTTCTCGTACGCACCGAGGCCGAAGGTGTAGGGGAAGATGCCATTATCGAAGATTTGGAAGCCCTACAACGCCAGTGGGAAACCATTCAGCAGGAAGCGCTGACCACCCGTGCACCGAACCTGCTCAACCGCGATGATGACTTTATTCAACGGGTGCTTCGCGATATGTACAGCGGCGATGTGAACCGCATCGTTGTCGATTCCAGTTCAGGGGTGAAGCGGGTGAAGCAACACCTGAGCAACTGGAGTAGTGGAAAAGCGCCCCAGGTTTTGGTTGATCACCATCGCGATCGCGTCCCGATTCTAGAGTATTTCCGAGTGAATGCGGCGATCCGGGAAGCATTGAAACCGCGAGTAGATTTGCCATCGGGCGGATACATCATCATTGAACCCACAGAAGCCCTCACGGTCATTGACGTGAACTCGGGTTCGTTCACCCGCTCGGCAACGGCACGGGAAACCGTTTTATGGACGAACTGTGAAGCAGCGGTCGAAATTGCGCGCCAGCTCCGGCTTCGCAATATTGCTGGGGTTATCATTGTGGACTTTATCGACATGGA
Organism: Synechococcales cyanobacterium T60_A2020_003; assembly: GCA_015272205.1. NCBI lineage: Bacteria > Bacillati > Cyanobacteriota > Cyanophyceae > Synechococcales > Synechococcales cyanobacterium T60_A2020_003. Next base: position 8,923 of record JACYMB010000067.1, read on the forward strand.
CTCTCGCCGCGACCAAATGCAAGTCCTAGAGCAGTTCAATAAAGCCATCAAAGCCGATAAATCCCGTCCTCAAATTGCCCAGCTTTCAGAACTGGGGCTAGTTGAACTAACCCGGAAGCGCCAAGGACAGAACATTTACGAACTGTTTGGGCGTAGCTGTCCAACGTGCGGCGGGCTGGGTCATATCGTGCATTTGCCGGGAGAGCGGGAGACCACTCCAGTCGTAGCGGATAGCGGGCGGGAGTTCACCCCTGTGGAACCCCGTTCTTCGCTTCCGGCTCCGGTGCGAGAAGCCTTAGATTCCTCTCTGGAAGATCTAACGATGGGGTCGCTAACCGAATCTCAAGATTTGGATTTAGTGAACCATCCCAGCTATCAAGATCGGGGTTCCGCCAGTCGTCGTCGTCGTCGTCGTCGGGTCGTTGAAACCTCACCCCGCAGTGCCCCGAAGTTACCGGATTTAGGCGAGAGCGAGGAGAGTGAAGAGGTGCCCGTGGTGCCTGCACCAACGCCTGCCCCCATTCCTGCTGCCAAAGAAAACCGGTCGGAAAAACCCGATCGCCGTTCTTCACGCCGCGAAAAGACGCCGCCGCAACCGTCCCAGGTGATTTGCGTAGAGATGACGCAGGATGAGCAAGAAATCTACGCCATGATGGGCATTTCGCCACTGGTTCTGAGTCCGGAAACGGTGAAAGACCCCCGTTCGACGGTCGTTCAAGTGGTTTTGCCGGGAGAGGGCAAGGGCACCAGTGTAGCCCCCATCGAGACCTCCGTAGGGTTTGATACTCCGACGCCGACGATTCCCCCTGTGGATGATGGAAAGCCTCGGAAAAGAGAAATTCCGGCTGTGACGAATGGCAAATCTGAGACAGCGGCGATCGCCATCCCTGAGCCTAAATCAGCAGAGTCTGTAGAACTGCCAAACAGTCAAGATGAGCAAAGTCCAGAAGCTGAAAGCAGTGCAGGTCGTCGTCGTCGTCGTCGCTCATCGGCGAGTTCGGACTCTGAATAGTGGGGCGATCGCGTATTCCTCGGTCTACTCGCCCATCCCATGCCCCATCTCATGATGAACAGTTACCCTTACTAATCTTGCCGGATCAGTTCATCACGGGTCAGCAAGTAGCGGGAGTGGATGAAGTGGGGCGCGGTTGTCTGTTTGGGCCAGTTGTGGCGGCAGCGGTGATCTTGCCCCAAAATGTAGAAACATCGCTGCAAGAAGTTGGCGTGACGGACAGCAAGCGCCTTTCCGAAGATCAACGGGCTGAGCTTGCGATCTTTATTCAGGAGATAGCGATCAGTTGCCGGATTGGAGTGGCCTCCGTTCGGGAAATTGATCGGCTCAACATTCTCCAGGCATCGCTGCTGGCTATGAAACGAGCGATCGCCCGCCTGGATCCACAGCCCGATGCTTGCCTAATTGACGGAAATCAAAAAGTGCCGGGATTGCTGATTCCCCAACAGACCATCGTGAAAGGAGATCAGCGATCCTTAGCGATCGCGGCGGCCAGCATTATCGCGAAGGTGTGGCGCGATCGCCTGATCGTGCGGATGGCGAAACGGTTTCCGAGCTACGATCTAGCCCGCAATAAGGGCTATGGCACTGCCAAACATCGGCAAGGCTTAAAGCAGCACGGCCTCACGCCCTACCATCGGCGATCCTTTAGCCCCTGTCAGTCTTCCCAAGAAACGGATATTGGAGATATTGCCTTAGATGGCGGAACTATCGGGAAGGGCAACGCCTAAACCCGGATTCCGATCCGACAAGGATGGTGCAGGATCAACCTGGGCGATCGCCCAACGGCGATAATCGTGCAGCAGTTGGTGCATCAGGCGTTGTTTGACCGTCATCAGCACGCTTTGCAGTAGACCATTGCCCGTCGTTTCCAAAATGGGACGCGGCGTAAATCGCAAAGCAGGCGGCAGATCGACGTGAACTTTGAGATCGGCCTGTCCGACCAGATAGGTGCTATCGACGCGATCTTGAGGAGCCAGTTTTCCGACCAAATCCAAATGAAACCGCTGGTCGATGTATTGCACACCGCGAATTTCACTGCCCACCGAGCATAAATGCACCACACCATCGGCATCCGCCCAAATTCGCATGTCCACAGTGGGCTGAATCGTCAGCATCATGAAATTCAGCGGACGCATCTTAAGACGAACGCAGTCATTCGTGAGCGGTTCGATGCGGCTGGGATCCACAAGCGCATGGGTGAGCCGCTGCGGTTGGCGCAAGTAATGCCGAATGGGAACAGGCTGCTCGTGAACCGCAATATGAACGGACTGGGAGGCGTGAAAATGAACGGTCATAAATGGATACAAAACTTGGAGAGAAACGGTCTTGGATAAAAACGTAGGTGCGATCGCGGACCTTTTGAATCTAGTCGCAGATGTTTCTTAATAAAATTGATACGCTCTAGGTGACGTACTCCCGACACCGATGCAAACATACGGTGCGGGCTTCTCCCACCGGAAGTGTTCTACCACTGGTTACCGGGTTCGAGCTTTTTATAGTGAGGAAGACGCCCAGCCCCACTGTTGACAATTTTTTCCACCAAGGAGGTTTGCTGTGCTGTTTCAAAAATGCTCTCTATTGCAACCTTGGAAACGGGAGACTTGCGGCCTAGGCCTACGGGTCGGTCAACTCCAGTTGTCGGTCGAAAGCGTACCTATCAGGGGAAATCAACCCTGCGATGCTTAGCCAATTATACCAGGCTGGCGGTTTGCTCGTCTCCCCTCTCCGCCGCCCCGCGATTGCTTGGCATAGCTGCAAGGGGGACTCGCAACCGCCCCGCTTTCATCCCGACACTCGCCTTCGGCAGAGTGCGGGGCTTTCACGGAGAAGCTAAAATTTTACAGTTTTCTCAGGAACCCTGGCTGCGATTTGGCGTGAAATTACGGAATCCTCTATGTCTTCTAGGATGATTTCCTAAGGGTTACAGCCCCAGATCTTGCTTTGGGTAGGCGTGTAGAATCTGAGGATAACCTTGAGAAGCATGTTGTTCAGTATTGCGTTTTATTACAAGATACCTCTTTCGCCTCGGTAATTCCCTGGAAGCCTACTAGGTCTGGAACGCCAATGTCCCTATCCCTTCAAGACACCACGATGACGCTGCGCGATCGCCCCATCCATATCCTCAGCATGGCGCAACGAACCGACTTACCCACGCTGCTTTTCCTCCACGGGGCTAGCTTTTCGGCTCAAACCTGGCAGGAGTTGGGAACGCTGACCTATGCTGCCGAACACGGATATCGAGCGATCGCCGTTGATCTACCCAGCTATGGTCAATCGGCAAAATTTCCCGGTACGCCCTTGGAGTTTATGGTGGAATTCATGGCGGCAATGGAGATTCAGCGTCCGGTGGTGGTTTCGCCATCCATGAGCGGTCGCTATAGCCTGCCGTTGGTCACCGAAGCGGGCGATCGCCTCACGGGCTGGATTCCGGTTGCGCCTGTAAAAATTCCCCAATACAAAGCAAAGCTCGAAGGCAATCCACTGCCAACGCTGGCGATTTGGGGAAGCAACGATCGCCTCGTGTCCCCTCGGCTGGCTGAATGGCTGGTGCAGCACATGGCGAAGGCCGATCGCGTTATTCTAAAAGATGCGGGTCACGCCTGCTATTTACGCGAGCCGCAGTTGTTTCATGAGCATGTGATTGCATTTTGCGATCGCCTGTTTGCCTAAGTTTTCGAATGCTATGACCCCAGATTCGCCTTCCCCCTCCGACGTTTCCAACCCATCCGCGACGGCTACCGCCATGAATCCGATCCAGCACTACTGGTCGCGGGAATTGCTGCCATTGCTGGCTGATTTGCGACTAGCAATTTTGCTGCTGTTGGCGATCGCCCTCTTCAGCATTTCGGGAACCGTGATTGAACAGGGACAGTCACCGGGTTTCTATCAGGCCAACTATCCCGAAGATCCAGCCCTGTTTGGATTTCTGACCTGGAAAGTGATTCAGGTTGTAGGGCTCGATCACGTCTACCGAACCTGGTGGTTTCTCGCCCTCCTCATCCTCTTTGGCGCAAGCTTGACCGCCTGCACCTTTCGACGACAGCTTCCCGCCCTATCCGCCGCCCAGCGCTGGTCGTTCTACAGTCAGCCGCGTCAGTTTCAAAAGCTAGCGCTAAGTGCGGAACTGGAGCAGGCATCGGTGGAACGACTACCGGATCTCTTACGGCAAGCTCGATATCGCATTTATCAAGACGGCAATCAACTTTACGCCCGTAAGGGCATCGCCGGACGGATTGGCCCGATCATCGTCCATGCCAGTATGCTTCTGGTTTTGGCAGGTTCAATTTGGGGGTCAATGACTGGCTTCGCGGCTCAGGAAATGGTTCCCAGCGGACGAACCTTCCAGATTCAGAACATTCTAGATGCAGGGCCTTGGTCAGCCTCCCAAATTCCCAAGGATTGGTCGGTGCATGTCAACCGCTTTTGGATTGACTACACGCCCGATGGCACGATTGACCAGTTTTATTCCGATCTGTCCGTGCTCGATGACCAAGACCAAGAAATCGATCGCCAAACTATTCACGTCAACAAACCCCTGCGCCATAACGGCGTCACCCTCTACCAAGCCGATTGGGGCATTTCGGCAGTCCGACTGCGTGTGAACAAAAGTCCGGTGCTCGAACTGCCGATGGCGCTCCTGGATACGGGGGGACAAGGGCGACTCTGGGGAACCTGGGTGCCGCTGAAGCCGGATATGAGCGAGGGGGTTTCGTTAGTCGCGAAGGATTTACAAGGGTTGCTGTTGATCTACGACAGCCAGGGAACGCTTGTAGCGACGGTTCGCGAAGGAATGTCTACAGAAGTGCAAGGGGTGACCCTGGCGATCGCCGAAGTTCTAGGCAGCACAGGCTTACAGATCAAAGCCGATCCGGGCGTTCCGATCGTATACGCCGGATTCGGGTTACTGATGCTGGGCGTGATCATGAGCTACGTGTCCCATTCCCAAATCTGGGCACTCCAGGAGGGAGAAACGCTTTACGTCGGCGGACGCACCAACCGGGCACAGGTAGCCTTCGAGCGAGAGTTGTTACACATCTTGGAACAACTGGATCAGAGACAATCGGCTGAATCAGAAACCGCTGAAACATTAGATGGGATGTCCAAGGCGATCGCTAAATCTTGATGTTCGATCGGCGTTGTTGCATGAAAGAGGGGTTACGGGCGGGAGAGGCATGGTAAATTTCAGTTATCACACATAAAACCTGCCATGAAACCTCAATACCGCATCCGCAACTGGTCAGAGTATAACGCTGGATTGAAGGCTAGGGGAAGCCTCACCTTCTGGATCGACGAATCTGTCCTAGAGCAGTGGGTCGTCGAGGAGTTGAGCGGCAAACCCGGCGCGTCAGTTCTTTATAGTGACCTTGCGATTCAAACAATGGC
>JACYMB010000068.1 GCA_015272205.1 Synechococcales cyanobacterium T60_A2020_003
ATCGCGCCTATCGTGGACGACTGCTGCTGATTGCCGACGGGGGCCAACTTTGGGCGGTGAACTTTGTGAATATGCAAACCTACCTCTACAGCGTTGTCGGCAGCGAAGTTTCGGCGAGTTGGAATGTCGAAGCGCTCAAAGCCCAAGCGGTTGCTGCCCGCTCCTATGCCTTGACCTACTATTTTCGCCCCATCAACTCCATTTATCACCTCGGCGCAACGGAGTACTACCAGGTTTATAAAGGCATTTCGGCGGAAGATGACCGGATCAAGCGAGCCGTGGATGCCACTGCCGGGCAGTTTGTAAGCTATCAGGGGGGTATTGTTGAGTCGCTGTATGCCGCCTCGGACGATATTGTCATGGATGCCTTCCAAGGGGCTGGGATGAGCCAACTGGGGGCGCTCGATCTTGCCAATCAAGGGGTAGGCTACACGCAAATTTTGACGAACTATTATCCAGGAACAAACCTAGGACAGTTGGTGCTTGACCAGCATTAACGGGAACTTAGCGGTTCCCGGCTTCCCACATGCCAGAGAACAGCATGATAATGCCACCTAGAAAGATCACAAGGGCAAATCCGGCGGGAATCACGCTGCTCCAATCAATTGAATCCATTGGATCTCATTCCTTATCGATTACGGTCTTTGCCATTCTCGCAGAGATCGACCGCAGGGGATATTACGTTTTGAGTGGGTGCAACCTCCCGCTGCAAATTTAGCAATGCAGGGGCGAATTTTAACGTAAGCTTGCATTTTTTATGGATTACGCAATAGTGCTCTGGGGATTTGAAGGGCGGATATACCATAGGGTTGGGAAACACTTCATTCATCAGTAAAATGCTTTGCTCAGCTTCACGGAAAGCGATCGCAGCAGGGTATCGGTATCAAACTGTATCTTCAACCGATTGGTCATCAGAGGTGATTGGATGGTTAATTCTCCCCACAACCACGATGTCCCTGCCCGTACCAGCGACTACTGGGAATGCCCCAAATGTCATCAGCATACGCTGGTTCATCATGGTGAGAGTGTTTATGTTTGCCTAAATTGCGACTTCTACAAAGACATCTCGCAGAGCAAAGGCTCCAAGAAGGAGGCTGAGAGCGGTGCAGGCGCATTTAACGTCCTCATCGCGATTTTGATTGCAGCAGCGCTGGCCGCCCTGATTCTATAAGGTTCAGCAGTTGCTAGTCCTCCGGTGCAACGATCGGCATAGCGCACTGGATCGCATAGCCGCGATCGCCCTTCGGGTTGGGCACAATCTCCAATGTCCCGTTCATTTCTTCCATCAGCGTCCGGTCGGCAAACAGCGTTAAACCCGGGGGTAGAGGCGTATAGGAAAGCTGGGTGCCAAAAGTTGCCGCTGATGCGTCTTCTGATTGGGCTGTTTTAGCTGGAGACTGTAGCCGATCAATCGCCTCTGCCCAATCCGCCTCGGGGCGATCGTCGGCGATGGTAATTGTCGCCACCCCGGCATCCAGCTCAGCTTCAGCAATGACGTAGATATAACCACTGTCCAAATGGGCGATCGCCCGATCGATTAAGTTCACCACCACCTGACGCAACCGGGTCAGGTCGGCCAAGACATACACATCAGTGGTCGGGGGCTGGATCTGGAGGCGGAGATTGCGGTTTTTGGCCTGGAGATGGGTGATTTGGTAGGCGTCATCTAGAATCAGCTTCAGGTTAACGGGCTGCATCTGAAGCTCAATACGACCATGCTGCACTTTAGAGATTGCAATCAGTTCGTCCAGGGTTGCCAGCATCCGTTGTGCCGCCACACTGGCTTGAGCGACGTACTCCCGCTCTTCTTCGGGACTTTCGCACAAATCCGCCAAGATGAGCTGATGCAAACTGATCACGCTATTAATAGGCGATCGCAGTTCGTGGGACGTGCGGGCTAAAAATCCAGCTTGAAACTGGCTGAGTTCCGAGGCCATTTGATAGGCCAGCTCCGTTTGTTTGAGTTGAGTCAGTATTGCCAAATCTTGGGATGAAGCCGCAGCAGGATGCTCTACGCCAGGATCGACAGCGGTATGAGTCGCGCGATCGGTCTGGGGCGATCGCCCTAACCTGCGCCCAACCACTACACCAATCCCTGCGCCAATGATCAGAAACGCCAACGAAGACCAACTCATCATAATGCTCATGTGTGGGGAACTCTCGTCTTTTCAGCACCCTTGGCGGGAAACCCTCTCTCAGCCCCTATCAGCTTACCCAAGATTCACGAAAGAACGGCACCCAACCGGAAAACTCACCATCAGATCGCAAAACGTTTACGGAATCCTTAGTTTAGCCACGGATTGATCACGCATTCAGCCGTTGCCATGCCAGCTTTGCCGCCCCAACCATTCCAGCCTGATTACCCAACGTTGCTGTCAGAATCTGAAGTCCTTCCCGCGAACTGGGCAACACCCGTTGTTCAATCTCCGCCCACACGCTCGGCAAAAAGTAGGGCGCACTGGCCGCCACACCTCCACCCAAAATTACGGCCTCTGGGGTGAGGACATAAATCAAGCTGGTCAGCCCTGCCCCCAAATCCCGACCGTAGTCTTGCCAAAAGGCGATCGCCTCTAGGTCACCAGCCTGCGCTTTTTGCCCCAGTTCGTGGGGTTCTAGTCCGGTGCGGCGGCGGATGGCCTGGACGGAGGCGTACTGTTCCAGCGATCCTCGGTTACCGCTATTGCAAGGAGGGCCATCGGGATTGAGGGTAATCAGCCCCAGTTCGCCCGCTGTGCCGTTGTGGCCGACAAAAAGCTGTCCGTTCAAAATAATCGCACCCCCAACGCCCGTCCCCAGGGTCAAAAGAATCAAATTTTGGAAGGGGCGTCCCGCTCCGAGCCAGTATTCTCCCAAGCCAGCGCAGTTCGCGTCGTTGGCAAGAACCGTTGGGAGTCCCGTTTTCGCCTCCAGCCAATCAGCCAGGGGCACGTTGTACCAGTCCTGGAGATTAATCGCCACCCGGGCGACCCGTCCGGCAGCATCGGCGGGGCCGGGGGTCCCGACTCCGATGGCGCTACCTTCAGAGTTTGGATCGACCTGGGCGATCGCCCCTAACATGGCCTCTAATACGGCCTCTGGGGTAGCCGGACTCGGTGTCGGCACCGTCACCGATTGCAGACCATTCCCCTCCGCATCAAAGCGTCCTAGCTTAATCGCCGTTCCGCCCAAATCAATGCCGATTACTTGTTGAATCATGGTGCGATCGCCCCTTCTCAACCTTCCTGTTCCCGCCGCAACAGCGGATTCACAAACTCATTCAACCCTTCACCCACCAACGACAATCCCACTACCAGGAACGTCATTGCCAGTCCGGGAAATAGCGCTGTCCACCAAATCCCTGTCGGGAGGGCATCCAGCGCCTGCCGGAGATCCGCTCCCCATTCGGGGGTTTGTTCGGGCAATCCCAAACCCAGGAAGCCTAATCCTCCCAAAATCAGCACCGCGTCTGCCGCGTTGAGGGTAAACAGCACGGGCACACTTTGGATCACGTTCAGAAACAGGTAGCGGGATAAAACGACCCAGGTTGGCGCACCCATCGCCTGCGCCGCTTCGATAAAGAGTTCCGTTTTGATGCTGACCGTATGGTTTCGGACGACGCGGTAGTACTGCGGCACATAGGCAATGCTCAGGGCGATCGCCGCGTTCAAAATTCCTCGCCCGACTACAAACGCTAACGTGACGGACAACAGCAATCCCGGCAACGTATAGATCGCATCCATTAAAAACAGCAGCACCCGATCCACCCGTCCCCCCAGGTAGCCACTCACCATCCCCAAGGGCACACCCACCACCATACTCAGCACGGTCGCCAGCACCACCACTTGCAGTGCCGCCCGACTGCCAAACAGCGTTCGGGAAAAGACATCATAGCCTTGGCGACTCGTCCCAAACCAGTGGGCGGTGGAGGGTGGCTCGTGAATTGGATTTGCCAACGCCTCCACGGGATCTTGAATCCATCCCCAGGATTGTAGTAGGGGTGCCAATAGGGCGATCGCCACAAACGCGATCGTAATCACCAGTCCAATCCGCATGAACTGCGTGGAGAGACTGGGGCGTTTAGACAGCCGCAACAGTCCAGAAAATCTCGATTTGGCTGAAGTCATGATCAGGAGGGGGAAGGGAATACACGCCCCAAGAGCTACCTGCAAAATCTTACAGCAAGTTGCGATCGCCCGACTTAACTCATCGATCCCGCCATGGGAGCCTCCCATCCTTCACAATAGAGAAAGTTCGATTTCGGTTTCATTTTTCTATGTCTAGCCCCAGCCCCTTATCTCTCGCGGATGCCCATCAATGTCTAAGCCAGTGGGATTGCCTCAGCCCAGACCCAACCCCTGAAACCTACGGCCAAACCCGGGAGGCATTACGGATGGTTGTAGCCCACTCGGACTATCAAATTTTGGGCATCTGTGCCGATTCGCTCAGTCAGGGTCATCGTGCCCTGATGACCTATGCCCAGGCACTTGGCTATACCGTTGATGATTCTGCGTTGCCGTTGGATCAGGAAGGGGCGATCGCCCTTCGCAGCACATATATCAAATACAATCCAACATCGGGGCTACTCTACGCTAGTGATTATGAAGGAATCCATCGAGGGGTGCTGGTGGCCTGCCAGTCAGAGACTACGGAAGGGATTAACGAGATGTACGGTCATTTGCCCCTTGATTTGTTCGATGGAGTGACCTTCGCCTAACCCGTCATTCAGCCTTGAGGGAAGTTCCTGTCCAAAAATTGGTAGTGCATTTTAGTGCGGGGCAGAGGAAAAGGGGGTGTTCCCTTGCTCGACCAACTTCCGT
>JACYMB010000069.1 GCA_015272205.1 Synechococcales cyanobacterium T60_A2020_003
GGAAGGTCATGGGCGCTGCAACTTGTCAGTCACACCAAGCGGCCACCATGCTAATCCGCCCTGTCCGATGCCCTAACTTGAGGGCATGAAATCGCTGTAACCAAACCCTAGTGATTTTCAGCAAAGGACTCAAGCCCTTGGCTCAAGGTGTCTACAATGCTGCCTTCGCTGTTCCCTTGCTCAACCTCAGCCTCAATGCGAGCTTGGACATCGGCGGGCAATCCCAGCAAGGTGACCAACTCCTGATAGGTTGCGGCCTCGTCCGCATTGATCGAATCCTCGTCTGGGGTGCGCGCACTTGAGCGAATCACTTCATAGCCCAAACGCAGCACTAACTCTTTTTCGTCCTGAGTTTGGAGCTTGGGGGTCAATTCGCGGAGGGGAATATTCTGAATCACATAGTCTTGAAGCTCTTGGCGCAAGTGCTGCTGCTGCGACGGACTCTTCGCAAAGATGCCGCTAAACCGATCCAGCATTACTTCGGCTTCTTCGGACGCAAGGTTACCATCACACTAGGCCATTGAGGCCACAATCCGCAGGAGATTCATTTGACGTGGACTAATGGACGGTGGTGGTGATTGCAGAGCCATAAGCGGTTCCCCCATATAGTTGCATCTGGATGCTTGCATTTAAGCTACCACGGGACCCTAAGTGCCCTAGATGACCTTAAGCTTCTTATCCAGAAGGAGTTACACTTTGTCACACAGTCCTCGTTTTTATGCCCATCCCCTTCATCCCGAATTTCTGGGAACCAGGGAATTGACTTACCTTAATCACCAAAAACGGCAGATAATGGCGTGCCGAGCCATCCTTCAAAGGATTGCTGCTGGTCTTCCGAGGGATTTTCAACCGCGACAAGTTGGTAGCGGTTCGGGCGGGGGGGAGCCAGCACCACGGGCCGTGTCAATAACTCATCCTGGTGGAAGAAGGTCAACAGCACCTCATCGCCCGGTTGATAGGCCTTGAGGCGATCGCCCAGTTGATCCGCCGAAACCCGAAGCTGATCCAGAGCCAGCAACTCATCACCAGCATCCACTCCAGCCTGCTGTGCCGGAGAGCTATGCTCTACAAACTTGACCATGGCTTTGCCGTTTTCGGTCGTGACCGTTAACCCGATGAACGGAGGTTGGCTATCGCTCGGATCAGCCTGAAGTTTTAAGCCAAAGGGGGCTAGGAATTGATCAAACGGGAGTTCCTCAGTGCTGTGCAAGCAGAGCTGGAAGAACTCATCGAGCACCGTATCGGCCACATCGGAAATCACGTCTTCAAGCTGCTCTGGCGTAAAGCCAATTTCATCTTTGCCAAAGCGTTCCCACATGATCAGCATGACATCGTCGAGCGATCGCCGATTGTGGTGCCGTGCCCGAATCAGCAAGTCGAGCAGCAGCGACACCATTTCGCCCTTGAGATAGTAGGAAATTTGGGAATTATCGCTGTGGGCATCCCGTCGATACAGCTTAATCCAGGCATCAAAGCTAGATTCGCCCAAGGGCTGCACCTGTCGTCCTGGAACCTGCAAATAGCGGCTAATTTCATTACTCAACTCGCGCAGGAATCCCTTAGCATCGTAGATTCCCGCCCGGAAGGGAATCGTGAGGTCGTAATAGCTGGTGGTTCCTTCGCTAAACCACAGCGACGGCGTGTAGTTCTCTGCTTCGTAGTCAAACACTTCCAGCGCCTTAGGCCGAATACGCTTAATGTTCCACAGGTGGAAAAACTCGTGCGCCACAAGCTGCATAAAGCGTTGATACTTATCCTCAGACTGCATGCCCAAACGAGGATAGTTGAGCGAGCAGGAGTTTTTATGTTCCAGGCCGCCAAACCCCTGCGCGGACAAATGCAGCAAGAACAGGTAGCGATCGTAGGGCAATCCTTGGAAAAGCTGAGATTCGACTTCAATAATTTTCTGAATATCGCGCACCATGCGCGGCGTATCTACCTTGCCCCGCCCCCAAATTACAAGCTGATGGGGTTTATCCTCCACCTCAAATTCCACCAGTTGATGAACGCCGATTTCAAAGGGGCTGTCTACCAACTCATCAAAATCGGCGGCCTGGAACGTGTGGGGGTGCGACGGGTCGGGTTCTAGGGTGGTGGCAATGTGCCAACCGGGAACCGGAGGCATCACCGTCACCCGCATCGGCTGGTGCTGAAACCCAGGAATAAAGAAAAAGAGTGCCGCTCCATTGAAGTAGCCGTGGGTCTCGTCCAGGTGATTGGTGCGGACGCTCAGCTCATTGGCAAACACGCGATACCGCACCTGTACCGTCGAGACGTCATCTGTATCGATCTGCCAGTGGTTTTTGCCCAGCTTGCGCCACTCCAAAGGGCGATCATCGCTTTGTGCAGCAAAATTCTGAACATGACGGGAATACTCGCGCACTAGATAGGAACCCGGCGTCCAAACGGGCATTTTCAGATCTAGGGACGCTCGCTCCCATCCCTCAATCTGCAGTTCCACCTCGAATAAATGGGAGGTGGGCTGAGGCATTGAAACCTGATAGTGCAGGGTAACCGTCGTTTCAGACGGGAGGGGCGATCGCGTCGGATTAGCGTTGATCATGATCGTTCGTGGGCAGCCTATCGAATCTATATCTTAGCGACTGACGGGGAGGACGGGGATGCCTGCGTTGATTCCCCTCAAGTCTGGCGACCGCGACCTGAAAACCCAGATCATCTCGGCCAGCGCCCTGCAACGCCATCCATCAAAATATTCATCCAGATAACCTGATCGATTGGATTAAGGACGATTACTTTCGTCTTCCGGTGTTACGGTCACTTCGGCAATACTGCCATCCTCGCCCATCACAGTCGATTCACTGCCGTTTGCCGATAACATCACGGCTCCGGCATCGCCAGCTAGCACCGTGATCTCTTCCTCACCCAGCCAGGTTTGCTCGGTGCCTTCGTCCATAATGCCTTCAAACTCAGACTCGCCATCGACGGTGACTTGCATCCAAGACCGCCGATTTAGCATGATGCTCACCTGAACGGGTGCCGTGGTTATTTTTGATAAGGCTTCAACCACACCGACACCAGGAACCGCGATCGCCCGCCCGGTCGATTCAGCAAATAACGGTACAGGGGCATCATCAACGGCATCGGATTCCCCACCAGGAGAAGACGCCTCTGGCTCTGAAACAGGAGCGGCGGTTCTCGACTCTGGTGTTGCAACCGACTCAGGCTGCGATGCCGACTGAGGCGCATTGGACTGATGGGCACCGCGACTTAATCCATACAGAATGCCACCTAGAACCACGACTCCGGCTGCGGCTGCGCCAATGAGTGGCCAGTTAAGTTTAGGTTTTGTGGGGTCAATTGGCAAAGACTTGAGAAATTTGAGGCTTGGAAACTGCCAAGGTGCAGGCTGATTGACGAGGGGATCATCGTCGATACATTCAGATTGCAGGGGCTGAGCATAGAGGGGAAACTCTTGGGCGATCGCCTGCCCATCCAGCCCAAGGGCGTCAGCATAGCGACGGATAAAGCCCTGGATAAATATTGGCTCTGGCAATACGTGGTCATCCCCTGCTTCAATAGCGCGTAGAATGCGCAGCGGGATATAGGTGTGCGACGCAATCTCCTCCAAGGGCAGCCCTTGCTCTTGGCGAACTCGCTCCAAGTAAAGACCGATTTCTTGCAATCGCTCGAGCTGCGTCATTTCTAACTTACTCACAAGCCCCTTCCCCACGTTATCCATGACTCACAAACAGAGCAACAAACCCTAAAGTACTACGGCTTATCCTACAGCGTATCGAATTATTAATATCCTCAATGTACACTGTGGCGTTTCAAATCTGTAAGTATCTCCAGATATAGCCTGAAGGATCACCTGGCTGGATTGACCCAGTTGGATGATGTTGCAGGCTCCTGCCGGAGGCTATCGTAGAAGTAGATTAGGGGTTACTCGAAGCCATCATGGATGGAGACTGTGACAATGAAAGCGGCGACGATCGCCTTACTCGTAACTGGATCGGTAACTGCCGCCGCAACTGGAGTTGTGATTGCAACCCATCAAGCTACAGAGCAAGACGCCGTGAATGCAACGGTGGAGATCAACCCAGCACAGTCATCCTCTGCCCCTGCTCCAGATCAGGATCTGAATCCCACAGTTCCTTCTCAGGATCTGGTTTCCGATGATTCCGATCATGTACACCATGCTTCCACGGAGGACTCCAACCCTATGCTGTCTACACCCCTACCTCCGACACTAACTCCCGTTCGCACCCTATTTGATGCGGTGATTCCTGAAGTACGATCGCGCACTCAGGTAGTGCTTCTCCTACCCGATGCGTTGTCTGACGCCGTTTTGGATGAACCTATCTACCTTCACCACACGGAAGATACGCGCCACTACAGCATCATATTAGGACTCACTCCCGACTGCACGGCTAATGTTTGCTCGGTGGGATCCATCGAGGCAGAACTGGATGGTACCCCCTATCCGGAGGAATTTAGTGAGAGGGTCAACCTCGCTCAAAATATCCAGGGTCATTTTCAGCCGATGATCTGCGGCGCGTCTTGCTTACCTCCGGTGGTTGGCTGGAGCTATGCTGGAGCGTTTTACCGCATCTATCTCAAAGTGCCAGGGTCAGATGCCGAAATCCGCGAAGATCTGATTGCGATCGCCAACTCGGCCATCGAGAGGGGGCCACGCTAGGTGAGGCAATTATTCTAGGCTTTGGGCTTGATAAAGGCGATCGCAGGTCGAAAGACCATCGTGGGCTGATTGTAGTGATCAAGCAGGCATAGATAATTTGGATCTTGCCACTGCACCTTGCCAACGAGTAAATCATCCGTCAGGAGCTTAATTTCAACCTCGCGTCCATCTTTAATCAGAGATTGAATCAGGCGAGTGCTGGGCAGTCCGGTATCAAATTCAGTACTCATGAGTTCAGGGGGTAGCCGTTACGCCTTCTAGTGTGCCCTAGTGTGCTGTCTTATGCAGCAGGTTTACCTCGCCAAGCCTTAAAATTTTACGTACATCAATATCCAAGTCATTCAACGAATTTCGTAGGGCACGCTATGCAATCGAACCCCTCTCTTGCGTTTTCCAAATACCACGGCCTTGGCAACGACTTTATTCTGATTGACAATCGCTATCAAAGCGAGCCTTGCCTCACGCCAGAGCAAGCGGTGCAATGGTGCGATCGCCACTTTGGGATCGGCGCAGACGGGGTAATCTTCGCCCTGCCGGGTACGGAGGGAGCCGACTACACCATGCGGATTTTTAACTCCGACGGTTCCGAGCCGGAAATGTGCGGCAATGGCATTCGCTGCTTAGCAAAATTTATCCACACGCTTGAGGTTGCTGATGGTAACGCAGCACCGAACGAAACCAAAACCTACCGCATCCAGACCCTGGCTGGCCCGATTCTGCCAAGGATGGAGGCCAATGGACAGATCACCGTCGATATGGGGTTACCTTGGCTCCTCGCCGAAGAAATTCCCACCACCCTAGCGGATGCCCAGCAGAAAGCGATTGACGTGCCGCTTACGGTCGCAGGCCAAGAATGGTCGGTCACCTGTGTCAGCATGGGGAATCCTCACTGCATCACCTTTGTGGAGGATGTGGCGGCTGTTCCTTTGGAAACCATTGGCCCTAAGTTTGAACACCATCTGGCATTTCCCAAGCGCACCAACGCTGAATTTGTAGAAGTTGTGCGTGACGATTATTTGAAAATGCGGGTCTGGGAGCGCGGTGCAGGGATTACGCTGGCCTGTGGTACGGGAGCATGTGCCACCTTGGTTGCAGGCGTACTCAATGGCAAATCTGCTCGACGGGCAACGGTTGAACTACCAGGAGGCTGCCTCCTGATCGAGTGGGCCGAGGATCAGCATTTGTATATGACTGGCCCTGCGGAGCATGTCTTTGATGGAGTTTGGCGACTGAACGGGTAAGCACGGCTGCATGACTCCGCCAACGGTTCCCAATTTACTGCCCGCGATCGCCGCTAAAACGGTGTGTACCCAGGGATATCGCTTCTTTGTGGATGAGCAGGAAAGACGATTGCCCAGCGTCACGTCAATTTTGAATGCGACCAAGCCGATTGAAGCTCGCAAAGCCCTAGCCCGGTGGCGATCGCGCCTTGGCACAGAGGAGGCGACCCGTGTGGCTACCACCGCTAGCCGTCGGGGAACCCTCACCCATCACCAGATCAAAACCTATCTGCTGGGGCAAGAGAAGACCTGTCCCGATGCGGCTCAGCCCTATTGGAAGAGTCTTCGACCTGTGTTGCAGGACTTAGACGACGTTCGCCTCGTGGAAAACTTTGTCTTCCATTATGATTTGGGCTATGCCGGACGGGTCGATTGTCTCGCCAGCTACCAGGGACAGTCGTGCCTCTGCGACTGGAAAACGGCTGATCGCCCTAAGGGGAGCCTTGAACGGTTGTACGATGCCCCCATCCAACTGGCGGCCTACTGCGGAGCGGTGAACCATTGCTATGGAGATCACGGTATCCAGGTGCAGTCCGCGCTGTTAGTAGTAGCGTTGCCCGATACCGAGGCCGAAGTCTTTTGGCTGGATGCGGACATGATGAAGCAGTACTGGCGACAGTGGCACGATCGACTCCAGCAGTTTTATAGCGATTGAAGGAAGGGGAATCGGTCACCTCCTACTCATCTCTTAAGCTATAAAGGGTGAGACCCCTGGATGGGGACGAAGCAGGCCTCCAACGTTTCAAGCGTCGTCGCAGTTGCCATCCCCCCCGCTTCAAACGTGATACGAGGAGGAGCGTTCTGCTAGCCGTAGGACTCCCCTACAATGCTTGGCAGCAAGATTCCGGTTGATTGGTAAGATTTTGATAAGCACGCCCCAGGAAGGACTCGAACCTTCGACCGACTGCTTAGAAGGCAGTTGCTCTATCCAACTGAGCTACTGGAGCACAAAAAGGGGAACTATTAGATAGAAACGGGTTTCGGAAACTGTCTCGCCTGCTAAGCGGACAGACTCTATTCTACTGTTTTTGCGGAGATGAGCAATCGTTTAGCGCGCTTCTCTTCTGATGGGAGGCGTTACAGCCCATGCGCTACGTTGACTTAAGACCAATAGTGTGGAATCACCCTATAGTAACAGATAGTAATTGGACGGCTGGGCGATCGCCCTCACAGTAGATCAGTTAGATTCTCCTAGACGTAGATTCCCTAGGGCAAACGCATAAAAATCATTGAGTAAGGATTTTGCGGAGATAAGCATCATCCCCCCCGCCTTTTTGCGCTTTGCTTTGATGCCCACTTTGGTGGATTTGTCCTGCCCCAACCGATTCAACGCAATCTGTCGCAATAAGCTCATGGTCTGCGGGGCGTGGTCTTTGCGAATCCGACAGGCATCTTCAGCCAGGGCGGCGGCCATCTCCCTCGGGCAACCCATCGCGTCAATGGTCACGATACATC
>JACYMB010000070.1 GCA_015272205.1 Synechococcales cyanobacterium T60_A2020_003
CTCAGCAGATTGGCAAAAACCGTCAGCAGAGTAAAGGAAATGATGGCAAGGGCGATCGCAAAGATCAGAGCATCCCGGGGCTGAATCCGACCGGAGGGCAACGGACGATGGCGAGTGCGCTCCATGTCATAGTCAATGTCACGATCGTACAAGCAGTTGATGGTATTTGCGGAGGCCGCTGCCAGCGCACCGCTAACGAGGGTAATTAGGAGCAGAAAGGGATCAACATTCCCTTGAGAGGCGATCCACATACTGCCAGCGGTGGTGATGAGCAGTAGCACAATAATGCGTGGCTTTGTGAGTTGCCAATAGCTACGAATGACCTGCCAAATGGTCTGATGGTGGCGGGGGGCATTTGTCCAGAGTGTCTCATGCATGCGTGTATTATCCTGATGCGAATCTTGAAAACGTAGAGGAATTTAGGAGTCTAAAACCGATGCTGTTCAAGGGTTAAAGTCGCTAATTTCGAAGATGTCTGGTCTCTCATAAAGAACCGGGGATGCGAGCAAAAAAGAAAGAAGGATTATAAAAGGGCAACGTTTGAGGACTCGTTTGCAGGAGTAGAGTGCTCTATCTGAGCCGTTGAAGGGCGATCGCGCCAAGCCAGCACCGTCAAACACACTAATGCTGCCAATAGACAGGCACCCATCATCTGATGGGAAACGGTCAGCGGCTCGATTTGTAAATGCAGCTTGAGGGTGGCTACACCTAACCCAATTTGAATCAACAGAAAGGCCGCCACCGCATTGGCAAATCGACGCAGCAAGGTATGAAGCGCAGGGGTTCGCCATGCCGTGATTGCCACGAGGACGGTCGCTATGGTGGCAGGAACAACGCCCGTTAAATGCGTATACAAAACACTGCACAAGCTTGATCCCGCCAGACATTGATGGACAGCCCAGCGGGAACCCACCAGCGCACCGGATAAGCTCTGAAGATAGACGAGAACGACGGCCACCAATCCAACCCAGCGTAATCGTCCGGTTGTCCCGGTGGCCTGGTACGGCAGCAGCATTGTCCCGATAATTAACAGAGTGGTGAAGAAGAGTAGCGCTGTGCCTAAGTGGGCTGTCACGATATCAAAGCGGAGCAATTCCGTAACGGTGAGGCCACCCAACACACCCTGAAACACAATTAGGCCAACCGCTAGGGTTGACGCCCACGGTAGCCATGATGGGAGGTGCGATCGCTTCCACCAGCTTAGCCCTGCGAGTCCCAGCGTCAGCATGCCAATCAGGGCGGCATCAAGGCGATGAAACCATTCCAAAAAGACTTGGAGGTTCATCTGCTGACCTGGAAAGAGGGTGCCGTAGCATAGAGGCCAGTCGGGACACGCCAACCCCGCATCCATGACGCGCGTTGCACTCCCGATCGCCATTAAGACCAACGTGGCGATCGCAATTTTCCATACCAAGCGACGAATCAGAACGTCGGGCTGGGATGCTGATAATCCTGTCGATGGCGGTGATCCTTCATAGGATGCTCCTGTTTGACCCAGAGCAGAGTTTGCCATGCTGACTCCTCCTCAACAAATGCTGGATGGCTGAACTAGAGATCGGTGCGGTTGAATCAGTAGCCTGTCAACGTTCACCATTTCAAATGGTTTCGCCACTATGCGTCTGCCGTTTTGTAAACACGCTTTGTAAACAAATGTCGCGAAACGTTCAGTGGAGACTCACCCTAACTCAACACAACGACATCAAAACCTCTAGTGACTACTTTAGTGATGGTCTTCGGAAAACTAACCAGGTTTATGATTTTCTTCGGATTGTGGAAACGGGATGGGATAAATTTGCAACATTTGCAACTCTTTTTTAAAGACCTACCAGGGATCTATTGAGTTGAGTCTGGATCGTCGATTGGGTGGCACCGCAGGTAACCCAAAGTCTCAAGCACGGTTTGCAGCCCTAGGCTCTGTAGCAAATACTACGCAAGCGCTCCCAGTCTTGAAGAATTGCTTAAGTTATGGTTTGGCTAATTTGACTCCCGCTGGGGGCTATTTTCTGGAGGTTAGCTTTTTCTGCGGTGAAAGGTGACAGAAACACAAAAGGGGCGATCGCCTATCCAGCAAGGCTTTCAAACGTTCAGATATCAAAAAAAAACGGACGCCGACACCATCGTTAGTCTCAATGCAAATTATTAAATCCAGCCTGGATTCAAAAACCTCAGTTGTACCATTGGGGATGAGTCAATCCTCATCTCTTGCTTAACGCAAAGCATTCTCTGAAGTTTCAGAGCATCACTGGAATTCACGTCAGAGATCTCTTCAGCCACCAGATCTCGAAGTAATTCCGCCTCATCCTTAATCTCTGAGTCTGTGCCCTTATTTTTTAGTTGGAACCCTACAGAACCGTGAATATCCCAACCAGTATCGCCACTATGTTGGCGGGAATCCTGATCACCTTGCTGAGTCTTTGGTACGGTCAAAACCACGGTCTCATGCCTATCGCCGCTTCCGATGAAGCAACCCTAGTGGATGGACTGTTCAATACGATGATGACCGTGGGCTTCGGTCTATTTCTGTTGGTCGAAGGCACCATCCTCATCGCTGTGATCAAATTTCGGCGCAAGCCTGACGATGAAACGGATGGCCCCCACATTGAGGGGAATATTCCTCTAGAGATTGTCTGGACAGCGATCCCCGCTGTGATCGTTCTCATGATCTCCGTTTACAGTTTCGATGTATACGGCCAGATGGGCGGATTTGATCCAGAAGCCGCCGAAGGGATGCCCGGTGTTACCCAAGTTGCAATGCTGGGCGGAGATGAGATGTCTGCACCGCTTATTGATCCCTCCCAAGCCCATCCCAAACCTCATCACCACATGATGGCGGTCGGGGTGGGGGCATCGCCCGATCGGGCTGGCCAACCCCCTGATCTCACGGTGGATGTTATGGGATTACAGTACGCCTGGATTTTTTCCTATCCCGAAAGCGGCATAGTCTCCGGCGAACTCCACGTTCCCCAAGGCAAAGATGTTCGCTTAAACATCAAAGCCCAAGATGTTTTGCACGCCTTCTGGCTCCCTGAGTTTCGCCTGAAGCAAGATGCCATTCCAGGCGAAGACACCGAGATTCGATTCACGCCGAGACGGGTCGGAGACTACCCCATCGTGTGTGCCGAGCTGTGTGGTGCCTACCACGGTTCAATGGTGTCTCGCATCTTTGTCCATTCCGAGGAGGAATACGACGCATGGCTAGGCCAGCAAGTTGCGATGCAGTCTGCCTCACCGGACACCTTGGCTCAACGTCTAGACGAGCAGATTTTGGCCTTAACAACCCCTCTATCAGATGAAGAGTTTCTAGCGCCCTATGCGCACGAGGTTGGTTTAACCGCTGCTTCTCTAGAGTCGCTGAAAGGGGCGACTCCCGTTCTGAATGAACTTCTAAGTAGCTAGACATCATTGAAATATGAATATAAGACCCCAAAAGCCCTGCGCCGACTGCTGCCCACGCGGCGTAAAGTAAAACCTGGTTTTTAATTTGGTCGAGTTACTGATTTCTTTTGTCGATCATTTGCTCTTAGCCAGGGAATTTCCTTTGCTTCAATACGGATGAACTCATGACACAAACGGATTTTCCAACAACTGCTTCACCGGACGGGGGGGCTCACTCTGGCCATCACGGTGAACGCAAATTTAGAGACTATTTCACCTTTAACCCCGATCACAAAGTCATTGGCCTTCAGTACTTGGTTACGTCCTTTGTGTTCTACATCCTGGGGGGAGTGCTGGCTACGGCAATTCGCACCGAATTGGCAACCCCGGCCTCGGATTTTGTTAGTCCAGACACTTACAACGGACTGCTGACCCTCCACGGGACGATCATGATCTTTCTGTGGATTGTGCCTGCAGGGGCGGGATTGGCCAACTATCTGATTCCGCTCATGATTGGTGCAAAGGACATGGCCTTCCCTAAGCTCAATGCCCTTGCTTTCTGGATGATCCCGCCCGGAGGATTGATGCTGATTGCCAGCTTTTTCCTGGAAACGCCCAAAGCTGGATGGACGTCCTATCCTCCTCTGAGCCTAGTTTCAGGGCAAGTTGGAGAAGGCATCTGGATTATGAGCATTTTGGTTTTGGGAACCTCTTCGATTTTGGGTGCCATTAACTTTGTGGTCACGATTTTGAAGATGCGAATTCCCACCATGCCCATGAATAAAATGCCCCTATTTTGCTGGGCGATGCTAGCAACGGCAGCGCTCATTCTGGTGGGAACTCCAGTCTTGGCGGGAGCATTAATCCTGTTGGCTTTTGATTTGTTTGCAGGGACGGCTTTCTTTAATCCCAGTGGAGGCGGAAATCCGGTTGTCTATCAGCACATGTTCTGGTTCTATTCCCATCCAGCGGTCTACATTATGGTTTTGCCGCTGTTTGGCACCATTTCTGAAG
This sequence comes from Synechococcales cyanobacterium T60_A2020_003, assembly GCA_015272205.1. NCBI lineage: Bacteria > Bacillati > Cyanobacteriota > Cyanophyceae > Synechococcales > Synechococcales cyanobacterium T60_A2020_003. The sequence continues at coordinate 4,390 of JACYMB010000070.1, forward strand.
TTTTGCCTGTTCATGCCCGCAAACCGATCTTTGGCTATCAAGCGATCGCCTATTCCAGCCTCGCAATTAGCTTTTTGGGGTTGATTGTGTGGGCACACCACATGTTCACCAGTGGCACTCCGGCTTGGCTGCGGATGTTCTTCATGATTGCCACGATGGTGATTGCTGTGCCGACGGGGATTAAGATCTTTGGCTGGTTAGCCACCGTTTGGGGGGGCAAGATCTCACTGAACAGCGCCATGCTCTTTGGACTAGGGTTTATTGCCGTCTTTGTGATCGGCGGGATCAGTGGCGTCATGCTGGCTTCGGTGCCCTTTGATATCCACGTCCATGACACCTATTTCGTCGTGGCGCACATGCACTACGTCCTCTTTGGCGGATCTGTGTTTGGGATCTATGCCGGAATCTATCATTGGTATCCCAAAATGACGGGACGCATGATGAACGAACCCCTGGGACGCATCCATTTTGTGCTGACTTTTATTGGCATGAATCTTACTTTCTTGCCCATGCACGAACTGGGTTTGCTGGGTATGAACCGTCGCGTGGCAATGTACGATCCCCGCTTTGCGGATCTCAATGTGCTGTGTACCGCAGGCAGCTATCTCCTGGCGATATCTACCCTTCCATTTTTGTTTAACGCCATCTGGAGTGTGTTTAAGGGTAAGCCTGCGGGCGATAATCCCTGGCGGGCACTAACGATGGAATGGCAAACCACATCGCCCCCCGCCATCGAGAATTTTGAAGGTGTTCCAGTCCTGAAAACGGGTCCCTATGATTATGGCCTGGAGCGCAACGGTAGCCAGCCCGGTTTGGCATCTTCGGATACCCCTGCTCTTTCCGGGGGATCGCCCACATAGAACCGTTGATTCATTCGCTAGGGGCGATCGCGCCCCGGTTCAGTCTCTATTTTCTTTTGTCCTCCTGCACGTTACCGAAACGCCTATGCAAGGTTCCACTATTAATTCTGCTGATGCAGCCCTCGGTTACGAATCCGCCGCTACAGCCGGACACGAGGAACACCCTGATCTCCGTATCTTTGGCCTGATTTGCTTCTTTTTTGCAGAGGCGATGATCTTTGCGGGGTTATTTCTGGCCTATGTCACCTTCCGCGCGGTTGCACCTGTTTGGCCTCCGGAGGGAACGCCAGAACGGGAACTGCTGCTTCCTGGCATTAACACCATCATTCTGATCAGCAGTAGTTTTGTGATTCACAATGCTGAAGGAGCTATTAAGAAAAACGATGTCAATGGTCTCAAACTTTGGTTTGGCCTAACCGCATTAATGGGGGCGATCTTCCTAGCGGGACAGCTTTATGAATACAACCACCTAGAGTTTGGACTGAAGACCAATCTGTATGCCAGCACCTTTTATGTCCTGACTGGATTTCACGGTCTACACGTCTTCTTTGGACTGTTGTTGATCTTGGCGGTGCTGTGGCGATCGCGCAAACCTGGTCACTACTCTAGCGAACATCACTTTGGTGTAGAGGCGGCAGAACTGTACTGGCACTTTGTCGATGTCATCTGGATCATCCTCTTCGTGCTGCTTTACCTACTCTAAGCAACGACGGGACTCTACTAGCAAGTGTCTAAATCTCTTACAATCGTTGCGCGGCAGTGTCGTGCAACGATTTATGTTTATGTAGTGATAGTTTTGCTGCTTCAGCGCTCTTGTGATTATGAGACTGTCTGGAATTGTTCCAAATCACAAACAGCTAAACCAGATTGCGCTAAGGTCTGGATCATAGCGCTTAGGGCGAATTGAACGAATTCAGTCTAATTTGATTAAGGAGTTTGACAACTGCCCTGAATGGCAAGGCAGATCGCTATAAGTTGTACACAGGGAAAAAGCAGATGAGATGGCTGAACCGCAATGTCGCTCTCATCCTGGGATATGGGAGCCCTTAGTTACAGAGCAGCACTAGGATGGCGATCGCTCTAAGACCCTGTTCAACCCTCTTCTATTGCCTGCCCTCATCATGTTAGTGAACCGTTCACTTCGTTAGAGACATCTCAGGATGTTTAACGCTACCGAGCTACTCATTGACAACTTCGTTCAGGACCTCAAAAGCGGCTACCGTCGCGCGTACGGAAGCCTTAAGGCTGAGTATGAGGAAATTATTGGCTGGATTGGATCGATGGCTTTAGAGAACATTGCCAACAGCGATGCGCTCTACCACAACGTTGAGCATACAATTCTCGTCACCCTCGTTGGGCAGGAAATCCTGAGGGGCAAACACATTCGCGAAGGGGGCGTATCGTCCGACGACTGGCTGCATTTCGTTATTTCGCTGCTTTGCCACGATATTGGCTATGTGAAAGGCGTTTGCCGGGATGATAAGCCGGGGCTATATGCAACGGGGCAGCCTGGTGAGATGGTCGAACTGGGGCCTGGGGCATCTGATGCGTCCCTAACCCCCTATCACGTCGATCGCGGCAAGTTGTTTGTAGACGAACGCTTTGGCAACAATCCTCGGATTAGTGCTGAAATTATTAAACGCAACATTGAACTGACCCGGTTTCCGGTTCCCGATAAGGACGATCACAAAGATACGGTTCACTATCCAGGACTGATTCGGGCTGCCGATCTGATCGGTCAACTGAGCGATCCCCGGTATTTGAAGAAAATTGGGGCGCTTTATTATGAGTTCCATGAAACCGGGGAAAGTGCCCGTTTAGGCTACGAACATCCGGGGGATTTGCGCCGCAACTATCCCAAGTTTTATTGGAACGTGGTTTATCCCTACATCAAAGACGGAATGCGCTATCTAGAGCTAACCCAGCAGGGCAAGCAAATTTTGGCCAATCTCTACTCCAACGTCTTTATGGTGGAACACGATGTTCAACTAACGAACATGATGACGCCCAACTAAAGCACCAGATGTTCAACTAACGAACATGATGACGCCCAACTAAAGCACCATTAGGTTCACTCAGACGACCCGTGCTAAACGTTGCCGAGTTTGCGTCTTGGATGTGATTAGATTGAGCGTAAAGCCCTATGGCAATAACCCAAGCAACGCTGACAATCACAGTATGAAAGACTTTTTTCATGGTGTCCTCCGGCAGGGTTAGCATCGCGTTTGGCTTTAGTGTTCCCACAGATATAGCCTCAAGCCCGTTCCTTGAGATTTCGTAAATTCCTCTAGTGGTTTAACGGGAGATCACTGAGGAGTGTGTAGCGCATTTCCTGCGATCGCCTGGGGAATTCACGTATCCAGTCCCCTCAGTCGGTTACGTTCGTTGATGATCGTGCGATCGCCCTTCATCCATATCCCGATTCCCAAAGACCTCCAAAATCTCCGCTAAAATCTGACAGGGGAACGGTATCAGCCTTCTCAGGACATAAGGGATTGGCCTAAATTATGGTTTTGAATCCGATGGTGAGTGCGATCGCCCTTCTCGTGGCGTGTTTCATCCTAGGCGCGTTGCCCCTGGTGGGGTGGATCACGCGGTCGCTCACGGGAAAACAGTTGCGCGAGATTGGGACAGGCAATATCGGCGTTTCGGCGGCCTTCTACCACGGTGGGCAGGGGGTGGGCATCTTAGCTGTACTCAGCGAAGCCTTTAAAGGAATTGCGGCGGTGCTGTTGGCACAGTGGCTTTTCCCAACGGTTCCGGCTTGGTGCATCCTTGCCCTGATCGCTTTGGTTCTGGGACGCTATAGCATCGGGAAAGGGGCTGGCACAACCAACGTCGTTTGGGGCTTTGTCGCCTATGACTGGCGAATTGCGCTACTGGTTTTTGTGCTGGGAGGTATTGGATTTACCTTGTTACGAGAGCGGCGCACCGGACGGATTGGCGTCTTGGTATTGGTGGTGGTGATTACCGCATTACTCCATCCCCAGCAACCGGGTGTTGTGGTCGCTACGATGTTCCTGTGTACGCTCATCGGCTGGATCTACAGCCAAGTTCCGGACGATTTGGATCTGCCGATCCATGCTGCCCAAACGGAATCCCGCCAAATGTTTCAATTTTTCCGGGGCGATCGCGCCCTTAAATCCCTCGATCAACCCCTCGATCCCAAACAAGCAGGAACCAAAGCCGCGACATTGGCTCTGCTGCGTCGAGAGGGATACCCGGTTCCGATGGGCTGGGTGCTGCCTGCGGGGGACGACATGACGCCACTGCTCGAAATGCTAAAACCCTCACCGAAGCATCCCGTTGTGGTGCGATCCTCGGCGACGGGTGAAGATACCGAGTTCGCATCGGCAGCGGGGCAGTATGAGTCATTTCTGAATATCCAAAGTACGCTGGCGTTAGAGAATGCGATCGCCCAGTGTCAACTGTCCTACACCTCGGCACGTGCCCAGCAGTATCGGCGCGATCGCGGCATTCCCGATGGGGCGATCGCCGTTCTCGTCCAAGAACAAGTGCAGGGAGCCTTTTCGGGGGTGGCGTTCAGTCGAGATCCCATCGTTCGCAGTGGGGATGCTGTAGTCATTGAAGCCCTACCCGGAACCGCCACCCAAGTCGTATCGGGACGAGTAACCCCAGAGCAATACCGAGTCTATGTTGCCGATGCAGCGATGGCGGGCGATCGCTCTGATTGGCGACTGCCGAACGGGATCACCTTGCCCATGGAGGGAGAAGGCGACGTTCCTCCGTACCTGATTCAACAAGTCGCGTATCTCGCTCGTCACTTAGAACAGCGCTTTCACGGCATTCCCCAAGATATCGAGTGGAGCTACGACGGACAGCAACTCTGGCTCTTGCAGGCACGCCCGATCACAACGCTGCTCCCCCTCTGGACGCGCAAGATTGCCGCAGAAGTGATTCCCGGTTTTATTCGTCCCCTCACCTGGTCGATCAACCGTCCGCTAACCTGTGGAGTTTGGGGCAAGCTGTTTACGATTGTGCTGGGCGATCGTGCCGATGGCTTAGATTTCACGGAAACCGCAACCCTCCACTATTCCGCCGCCTATTTCAATGCAACATTGCTGGGCGACTTGTTTCGACGGATGGGTTTGCCTGCGGAAAGCCTAGATTTCCTGACCCGTGGAGCAAAATTTAGTAAGCCTCCGTTGCGATCAACGCTCCAAAATATTCCCGGCCTGTTGCGCCTCGCTGGACGGGAGTTCGCTTTGGAGAAGGATTTCGCAATGAGCGATCGCCAGTATTTCGCGCCCGGAATTCAGGCGCTCCGCTCCGAGGATCTGTCCACACTCCCCGATCTGGCATTGCTGACTCGGATCGACACCATCTTGGAGCTGCTAGAACACGCCACCTACTACAGCATCCTCGCACCGATTAGCGCCTCTCTGCGGCGAGCCGTTCTCCGAGTCGATGCGGCTCAGTTGGATAATCAGTCTACGCCCGAAGTTGCCGTAGTGCGATCGCTCCAAGCCTTAGCCGATCGCGCTCGTCCGTTAGTCGAATCGTCTACCTCTGCCCCGACCCTCTTTGACCAACTTCGCCAAACCCCAGAGGGACAGGCGATCCTAGAGGAATTTGATCATATTCTGGACAGCTACGGGTATCTCAGCGAAGTTGGCACGGATATTGCCGTACCCACCTGGCGCGAAGTACCTGACCCCGTTCAGGCGATGTTCGCCCAGTTCGTTTTGAATCCGCCGCCAGTCTCGTCGCGTTCCCCCCGGACGTTAGGCTGGGCGGGTCAAAAAGCTCAGCGTCGGCTCAATCTGAAAGGGCGGGTCACTGAGGTTTACAGCTATTTGCTCGCGGCTCTACGCTGGACGTTTATTGAACTGGAGCAGCGTTGGTTAGAAGCCGGACACCTCACCGCCGCAGGCGATCTCTTTTTCCTGGAAATGGATGACATTCGGCAAATTCTGTTGGCATCCAACGAAACGAACTGGGAAGCAGTGACGGCACGCATTGAAGATCGGCGATCGCACTTTAATCTCAACCGCAAACTGTTGCCACCCGCATTAGTTTATGGGAACGATCCACCGGAATTAACCCAACCGTTTGCTGCGCCGACCACAACGCAACAACAGCTTACAGGCATTGGCGCTAGTCCCGGACAGGTGGAAGGCACCTTTCAGGTGGTCACTCAATTTAATGCGGATCTGTCAATTAACAAAGAGATGATTCTGGTTGTTCCCTACACCGACGCTGGGTGGGCACCTCTCCTCGTTAGAGCCGGAGGGATCGTGGCGGATATAGGGGGACAACTGTCCCACGGGGCGATCGTGGCGCGGGAATATGGGATTCCTGCCGTGATGAATGTTCACAATGCCACCCAGATCCTTAACACAGGGCAACGAATTCGCTTGGATGGACAGCGGGGGACTGTAAAGATTCTGTAATTCTGGCGAAATTGAAACGAACCCATTACTCTTAAGAGAGGCGATGTATCCCCCCCATGGGGGATAATTGACAGGGGGATTCCCCAAGAATATCGCCAAGTCTTAGCACAAAGAGGTATAAGCCCGTGGTTGCAATTTCCGAGCAAACTACCCCCATCTCTATCGGAGCTCATCAGAGCGATCGCGTCGCCGTCTTGTTAATGGGCTATGGCGAAGTGGAAAGCTACGATGACTTCGCCAACTACAACGAGCAAGCGCTAAATCTACTGACGGCAAAGTTTGCCCCCGTGCCTACATGGGTCTATCCGCCCCTTGCCAAACTGTTGGCGGTCTTTGATCTCCATGAGTGGAGTCACCAGCATGGTCAGTTCATCTCGCCGCACAACGCCATTTTTGAACGGCAGCGGGCAGGAATTGAGCAGTGTTTGCAATCGAAATGGGGCGATCGCATCAAGGTCTTTAAAGCCTTCAACTTCTGTGCGCCGTTCCTACCCAAACAGGTGCTCGAACAGATTAAGACCGAAGGCTTTGACAAGATTCTGATCTATCCCTTGCTGGTGGTGGACTCTATTTTTACCAGCGGCATTGCCGTTGAGCAGGTTAATCATGCCCTGGCCACCCTTTCAGATGGAAACGAACACTGGGTGACAGGCCAGCGCTATATTCCCTCTTTCTACAACAAATCGGCCTACATTGACCTGATGGCCGCTATGGTCGAGGACAAAATTAAGCACGATTTGGCAGCGGCGCATCTCCCGTCCCAAACCGGTATTGTGCTGATGAACCACGGGTGTCCCCATGAGGCCAAAGGGTTTACATCCGGTATTGACGAAAGCCAGTATCTCTACGAACGAGTGCGCGAGAAATTGATTCATCGCTATTCCCTGATCTCAGTGGGCTGGCTGAATCACCAAACTCCCCTCATCAAGTGGACACAGCCCAACGCGGAATTGGCCGCTAAGAACCTAATGGATCTGGGCGCAACGGCAATTGTCTTTATGCCCATTGGCTTTGCTACCGAGAACCATGAAACGTTGCTGGATGTCGATCACATCATCCATGCCCTCCGGCGCAAGCGTCCCGATATTACCTATGTGCAAATGCCGTGCGTCAATGACCATCCTGAGTTTTTGCAGATGGCCGCAGACTGGGCAGATGACCACATTGCCGCCTTGCTTTCAGAACAGGCATTAGTGGTGAACTCATCGTTGGCGATCGCCCAAGCGAAGGATTACCACGACCATCACCACAACCACGGATTCACCCTCAATGGGGCTTCCCACCATGATCACCCTCATGATCACAACGGGCATCATCGGGCATCATCACTCTCAGGATCATCATCAGGCTCATGATCATGCCTATCACGACCACGACCACCATGAACACGCCCACTCCCACAATGGGCACCATTACCATCACTAAAGTAAGGCGTTAAAGCCAGGTCTAAAACCTACCTATCAAGGCCGTGTAGACTACGCGGTCTTGATAACAGGGTTGGGTAGGTTTTAAACTAACTCTGAGTTTTGAGTTATGAATGCGTTGCACCATCAGGGATGTCAGCCTTTCATCTGTAGCCGGAATTTTTGAAATTGGTATTAAACCAAAATTTTCTCAAGAGCTGAAATGTCGGGAATGCAGAGCACGTCGCGATCGCGCGTAATCAGATTTTTGCGTTCCAATTTGCTCAATACGCGAGTCACCGTTTCCCGTGCCAGTCCACTCAGACTGCTTAATTCTCGATGCGGTAAATTGGGAATTTCAATGCCGCTGGAACTCATCTGCCCCTGACCGTCTGCTAGGAAGATCAAAATATCCACAACCCGCGCCACGCTATCCGCTTCCCGGAGCCGGAGTCGGCGGTTGACCTGCCGCAAACGACGCGCCATCAGCTTCGCCAAACTAATGCCCGCTTGGGGTTCTGTGGTGATCAACTGGACAAAGTCATGGGCTGGAACATTACCGATCACCGTGGGAACCAAGGTAATCACATCTGTCGAACGGGGAACCTCATCGAGGGGAGCCATTTCGCCAAAGAGATCTCCCTTTCCGAGAATATTAAGCGTCACTTCCTTTCCATCTAAGTTGTAGGTGCGGATTTTGACCCAACCTTCCAGAATGAAGTAAACCGATCCCCCCCAGTCATTCTCGAGCAGAATCACCTGGTTTGCGGGATGGCTACGGATCACCACATGGGCGATCGCCTGTTCAACAGCAGATTCTGGCAATCCCTTAAAAAACTCGGATTGCCGAACCATGTCAATATTTAAAGATTCTCGGGAACTGGATCGACTAGTCATGGGCTTGTGGGCGACGCGATCGAGCGATGGCGTGCAGGATTAGCAAGTGTGCTGCCTGTACAGATGGTGTAATCTGCAAATCAGTTATACCAGCATAAGAGAAAAGTGACCGGTCATCCGCGAATCGATATAAAGGTTTCACAAGCAGAACCGAGTCATGCTATCTAGATTTCACTTGCCTCTAAGGGGCGATCGCCATCGCAGACGGCACTTGCACGGCTAAATCTAGCACCCGACACTGATCCGGCGCAAAGCAAAGCTGCACCCTCTCGCCAGAACTATGGCCATGGGCGGTGGTCGGTACATCAACATTGAGATAAAACTCCCCGACCAGCACCGAGAGTCGAACAACCGCGCCAAGAAATGTACGACCCGTTATGATCCCACTCAACCCATTCGCATTCGGTGGCAACGGTTGCTCCGATGCGTAAACCTGAACGTTTTCAGGACGAACCAGCACCACCACCATCGCATGATCCGGGATGTCAGCAGGTTGAGTGTAGACAAACGTATCGGGCACCTGGGCCGCCTGGGAATGGGTTTCGACTCGTACCCGCTGATGGACGCGATCCCACACCCCCGGAATTTGATTCATCGCCCCAATGAACGATGCCGTAAACGCCGTTTTGGGCGTGAGGTAAATGTCCTCAGGAGTTCCTTCTTGGTCAATCTGACCTTGAGACATCACCACGACCCGATCCGAAATGGATAGCGCCTCTTCCTGATCATGGGTGACAAATAGAGTGGTGATCTGAAGCTGCTGTTGAATCCGGCGAATCTCGTTGCGAAGCTGTACCCGCACCTTAGCATCAAGCGCAGAAAGGGGTTCGTCTAATAACAAAACCCGAGGGGCGATCGCCAAGGCGCGTGCCAGGGCAACCCGCTGTTGCTGTCCGCCAGAGAGTTGATGGGGAAAGCGATCGCCCATACCGTCCAGCCCCACCAAATCCAGCATTTCCATGACTCGCTGCTGCTGCTGTGGGCGCGATCGCTTGCGGAGGCGGAGGCCAAAGGCAATATTTTCAGCCGCTGTCATGTGGGGAAACAGGCTGTAGGACTGGAACACCATACCCATATCTCGACGGTTCGCTGGGAGAGGGGTGATGTCCTGACCCTGTAGCATAATCTGACCGTCCGTCGGACGCTCAAATCCCGCAATCATCCGTAGAATCGTCGTTTTCCCGCAGCCGGACGGCCCCAGAAGCGAAATCAGCTCTCCTTCGGCCAAGGTCAGCGTAATGCCTTGAACTGCCTGAACAGAGCCGTAGGCTTTAGATATATGATTCAACGCAAGATAAGACATAGCAACGGATTCAGAACATCCAGAGTATAAACAACCCTCTGCGATCGCCTAGCGAGGCCCCGTGATCTGACTGGAACGCCCAACCTGCTGTCCCAAAAGCTGTACCAAGGCGATCGCGCCCCAAGTTAGAGCAAAACTGACGATCGCCAGGGCTGACGGCTCGTACACCTTACTACTGCTCAGCAAGTTCATGTAGGGGCCAAAGGCAGGCTGGGCGAGTAAGGCGGCAATCGTAAACTCCCCCATCACAATCGCAAAGGTGAGAAATGCTCCATTCAGCAACGCCGCCCGCAGATTGGGAAAGATAATCTGAAAAATAACGGTCGGCCACCGGGCTCCCAAACTCTGAGCCGCTTCGGTTAAGGTGCGAATATCGATCGCCCGCATCCCCGTATCCACCGCCCGATACATGTACGGAAACGATAGCACCACGTAAGCAGCGGTGAGCAACACCCATCCCCCTTGGCGACTGTTCAATAGCGTGGTGCTGTAGGTGCGAATCAGCCCAAAAACCAGCACCACCGCAGGCACCACAAAGGGCAGCAGTGTTACCAACTCCACCCAAGGACGCAGCGCCGGATATTTTAACTGCACCCAGTAGGCCGTCGGCACGATGAGCAGCCAGCTTAGCAAGATGGTGACCAGGGCGATCGCGCAGGAGAAGAGAAAACTATTCCGAAAGTTGGGGTCATTCAACACATTCACGTACGCCTTGAAGCTCAAGGTGTCGGCTTCCGCGCGGAGGGAAAAATCCAGGGTGGCGATCAGCGGGATTGCAAAGTACAGAACCCCCACCCCCAACCATAGCCACGACCAAGGATTAACGCTCTTCATGGCAACCACCTCGACGTGCGCTGTTGCAGCCAGCTATAGGCCGCGATCGAAATCGCCATCACACCGACCATCCCCAAGGCCAGGGCATTGCCCAAACCGGGATTGCGTAAGGCATCACCACTAATTTGGGCTCCAATGAGAATGGAAACAAGATTAATCTGTCCACCTGTCAGAGCGTAGGCCGTAGCATAGGCTCCAAAGGCGTTACCAAACAGCAGCAGCAGCGTCCCCAGCAACGGCGGCATCAAAATTGGCAGCGCAATGTACCGCCAGTATTGCCACCCCGATGCCCCCAGATTTTCGGAGGCTTCGCGCCATTCTAATCGGAGGCCGTCCAAGGCGGGTACCATAATCAGCACTGTGAGCGGAATTTGAAAGTAGAGATAGGTCAAACTCAAGCCCCAAAAGGTATACAGGTTAAAACCAGTCTGGTAAATATCCAGTCCTACGGCCTTCAGCCACCCGGTCACCATCCCCAAGCGTCCTAGGGTGGCGATGAACGCAAAGGCCAGGGGAACGCCAGCAAAGTTGGACGCTACTCCCGAAAAACTAAGGAGGGGCGATCGCACATGCTGCGGCAGTCCCCCCAAGGTCACCGCATAGGCCAATAGAAACCCCACACTGCCCCCCAGCAACGCCGTCACCACACTGAGCTGAATACTGACGCGATAGGCTGCCAAAATGGAGGGCTGTCCCAAATCCCAAAGGTTTTGGAGGGTGAAGTTCCCGGCATTGTCCTGAAAACTCCGTACCGCGATTGAGGCTGCCGGAATCAGTAAAAAGGCGATCGCAAATGCAAAAAAGGGAACCACCCCCAGCCAATGCCAGGAGCGATCGCCCTTCAGCCTGTTTATTTTGGGTACTTTTGAATCTTGAACAACAGTCACATCGATACTTTTGAGTCTTGAACATCAATCTGCGGGGTGGGTTAGGCCACACCATCACACCCCCGTTCCTAAATGTTGATGCGTTTTGCCAACGCTACTTCACGTCCGCCCCCACGACGCTATCCCAGTTCTGGGTGATTACATCGCTGGCTGCCTTAATTTGCGCCCCCGTGGGGAACGCCGCTGCTTCATAGGCGGCTGGATCTGGCAATTTATCTAACACCTCTTTGGAAATAGCGTTGCTGGCCTTCATTGCGTCAAATCGTACCGGGCGAGAATAGCCCTTCAGCCAAATCATTTGTCCTTCATCGGAATAGAGGTGCTCCATCCAGAGACGGGCGGCATAGGGACGCGGCGCATAGGCACTAATCGCCTGGACATAGACCCCTGCCAGCAAGCCGCTCTTCGGGACAATTACCGCAATTTCAGGATTTCCGCCTGTGCTGTCGCGGTTGCTCAGCGCATTGTAGTCCCACCGCAGGGCGATCGGCGTTTCCCCTTTGGCGATCGTGGCAGGTTTAGCCACCACGGGCAGCAAATTGCCAGCCTCGCTAAGCTGCTTGAAAAACTCCAGTCCGGGCTGCGGATCTTCTAAAGAGCCGCCGTTTGCTAACGCTGCCGCCCACACAGCGTTAATGCCCTGACCCGATTTACGCGGATCGCCTGCTAAGGCTATCTGCCCTTGGTACTCCGGCTTGAGCAAATCGGCCCAGTCTGCGGGTAGTGCTTTAACGACCGCCGTATTCACCTCAAAGGTCATGACACCGTAGTAGTCTCCATACCAATACCCTTCAGGGTCTTTAAGGTTTGCCGGAATGTCGTCCCAAGTGGAGACTTTGTAGGGTTGCAGGAGACCCTCTTGCTTCGCGTCTTCACCAAACTGGAAGCCGACATCGATTACGTCTGGGTTCTGCGGTCCTTTATTCCCCTGATTCGCCTTGATTGCTTCAATTTCGTCTGCTGAACTTGCATCGGGATTCAGATCATTCAGCTTAATGAACGGATACTTTTGCAAAAAGCTTGCCTTCATCTCCTTATAGTTTGCCCAGTCATCTGGCAGGGCAATGACTGACAGTTCTCCTTCTGCTTTTGCTCGCTCGATGAGTGCATCCATACCGCCGATGTCGTCTAAGGTCAGCGGTAGGGCAGCATCTGAACCGCTCGGAGAAGCCGATGCTGTAGAGGTAGCAGCACCTTCAGAGGAAGTCGATGACTGCTGGGTGCAGGAACCTAGAATCAAGGCACTTGCACTGGAGGCCGCAGTCAAGCTTAAAAAGTGGCGACGAGAAATTTTCATAGAGTCCTAGAGACACCTGGTTTCAAGAAAAATGAACGGTGGTGAACAACTTGAAGCAGTGGCACAGGTTTTCTGAGGAATCGGCGTAGGATGCGGCTGCGCCATAAGCCACACATTCGAAAACGCATCCACGCAGGCAGTTCTGTGGGTTACAAAACAGCGCCCCACTGTTTCAGTACACCATGAGTTCTTAAACGTCAGGTAAACGCTAGGTTTCTCAATGCCTAAGAGTAGGTTAATGTTTTACGGTTGCGGATCAGGATCAATCACGACGGCTTTGCCTTTCATATAAAAAGACTTGAAAAAGTGAGCATACTGTATCTTGACCGCATCAAGCTGCGCGAAAATGTTGTGGGAACTGGTAATCCCATCCCCTTCGTACTGCACAACGACGCCCGTATAGCGGCGACCATTTTCTGACCGGAGATTCCTCACAATCGGATAGGCCAGAATTCCATCCAACCCGTCTAAGGATAAGGACGCTTGCATTCCAGGCCATAGCACGTCCCCAGCCTGCTGTAAGCCTGTTGCTAAGGCCACGGCATCATAGATGGGTTCTGGAAATTCCGGATCATTGAGGCCAACAGGTTGATAAATTGATCGGGCCGGATGCCCTGGGAGGGGACGGCGCGCCAGACGTGGCATGTAAACAATGGGATCGGCTGATTCCCAGGCCGTCTGCAACAGAGTGAAGGCAGGATGGAGGAAATTGAGATTTTGGGATGTGCCTAGCAAGAGATTGAACAAAGGGGCTGCCTCACTTTCAGTGGCCAAGCGTGACCAAAAGCCGCCCGACCCCGTAGGCACAACAGCCCCAATCTTCGGTTCAACAGCACTCACCATCGTGGCATACTGGGCTCCGTGGGACTGTCCCATCGCGAGGACGCTGTCCGAATTAATCCGATAGGTTGAATGGGAACCCAAGATTTGGTCTACGTTCAGGGTTCCAAAGATTTCAGACGGAATCTCTAGGTTGGCGATCGCCTCTAGAATCAACCGTTGCTCCAATACCCCCTGTTGAAACGTGTCGGGATACGCCGCTAGATTCAGCGGATTGAGATACGGGCTATCCCCTGCATTCGGTAACCGTTCGGGATTCATGGGGAGAGCCATTCCTAGCGTCGCAAATCCCTTTTGGGCAAGAACATAGGCTGGCCCAAGTCCTGGAGTGGGTTCACCACCGGGTTCGAGAATTGGCCCCCGATCGATCACTTGCGTGTGTAGTCCGTTCGATCCGTGATAGTAAACAACCAGTGGATAACCACCGTCGGGCATAGGCGTTTTCGGCAACGTCAGCACAATCGGTACATCAGCCTCAACTCGCTGCTCGATCAGGTTTCCATCTGCATCAAATTCAAACTGCCCCCCAATCAAATCAAACGGAGGCGTACCCGTTTGAAATTGAGGTAAATCAACCGTGCCGCTGAGGCGATAAAACCTTGCATCCTCCTGATCTGGGTCGCCTGCGAACTGGAGATTATCAATGCTCAGGTCGTAGCGATCGAGAATTTGGTCAGACAACACACTCAAATCTGCAACGACATCACCAGTGGTGAAGACAGTCGCTGCGGCGATCGCCCGTCGGGAGACATTGAGGCTATCCAAGGTTTGCCAAAATGGCTTGAACAGCTTGTAGGTCTTTTTCCCCAGCTTGCCCTCTGGAATCTCACCGTCACGAAGCTGTTGAAAGTCCGATGAAACGCCTAACGGTCGATCCTCGGCATCTTGAAATGATCGTTTGACGACATAGGCATAGGTCGTATCGGGACGCAAAATGATGCCCGGAGCTGGAGCAACAGCCAGCCCATGATCAGGTACATAGGCATCGGCATCGAGCGTAGAGGCAACCGTTGGTAATACCGTCCCCCGATCTGGAGAATCTGGATCAATATCAAGCAGCCAAATGGGCGATCGCCGATGTCCGGCAATAATCTGGTCCGGATCTTGAGGCATCAGATCGGCACTAAAGCGGAAGTATCCCGCCGTATTCACTGGAAATCCAGAATGTTCGTCTGCTTTCGTCCGGAGGGTGCTGGCTGCCGGGCTTAAGGGCGAGATCGGAAGCCCCGCAAGATCGATCGTTCCGGCCTTGATCCGTCCATCAAAGGGATAGGGCAAGTCGTAAAATTCATCCTGACGATCGAGGCGGGCGGATACGTCAAAAAATGCGACGGTCTTGGGTCGCTTAGCCGTAGTTCGGCTTGGCGATAGCGTACCACGCTCTGATGCGGTGAGGGAGTGCGATCGCGCCTGCAAACCCACATCCGATGCCCCCACCAGTCTCGACTGGCTCGTCTGTCCGAGCAGGCGATCAATGCTCGGAGGCCGAGAACCAATCTGTGAAGCCAGATTGCGGCGTATAGAGCTGATTTGACATCTTTATAATTAGACTTAAAGGAGCCAAACCTCTTAAACCGAACAACGATGAGCTATTCGAGCA